>JAHECW010000283.1 GCA_024641545.1 Acidobacteriota bacterium | reverse complement strand
CTCTTCGGAGATCTCGACCGCTTGCTGCTCGGTGCCGACGGACGTCATGACGAGCGTTATCTTGGCGAGGTCGGGCATGGCGGCAAACTATCCGAGATCGTTGGGAGAGTCAAGAACTGCGAATCAATAGCGCCGCAGCAGCCCGACGACGATCCCCTGGATCTGGACGTCGCGAGCCGGCGTGATGAGGGGCGGCAGGTTGGGGTTGGAGGGCTGCAGCCGGACCATGGCTTTGGGGTGGCGGAAGATCCGCTTGAGGGTGACCTCGTCGCCGACCAGCGCGACCACCATCTCACCGTCGGTGGCGGTCCGCGCCCGCTGCACCACCACCAGGTCGCCGTCGTGAACGCCGTCGTCGATCATCGAGTCCCCACGAACGCGCAGCACGTAGTGGTCGCCGGCACGAAGAAAGTCGGAGGGTACGGCGATCCGCTCGTCGTCCGGGATGGACTCGATCGGCGATCCCGCAGCGACCACGCCGAAAAGCGGCAGTTCGGCGGCTGTTGCGCGCTCGCCATCCGGCCGCGCGAGCACGAGCCCGCGCTTCTGGTGTTTGCGCCGCTCGAGAAATCCTTTGCGCTGGAGGTGCGCAACGTGCTTCTGCGCGCTGGCCGTGCTGCGGAAATCGAAAGCATCGGCGATCTCCTGCAGGGTCGGAGCGACGCCGGCGGTCTCTATCCGCTCTTCGATGAAGCGCAGCACATCGCGCTGGCGCTCGGTGAGGTAGGTCATGTCCCGGCCTCCTCGTTCCACCATAGGTGAAAATGAGGCGTAAGTCAACGCAATTCGGGACCGGCGGCGGACCGCCGGTCCCGAATTGGAGATGGTCGGGGCGAGTGGACTTGAACCACCGGCCTCACGGTCCCGAACCGTGCGCTCTACCAGGCTGAGCTACGCCCCGACGGGGCGCTACTCTAGCCAAATACGGCGTGCAACGCAACTCTTTTTTTTATAAACCGAAAAGGGTCGCGAGGATGACCGCAATCGACAGCGGGCACACCCAGCGAACAAAGAACCGCCAGGTGCCGCTGAGGCTCGAGAAGAACGGCGCCGAGGATTCGATCTCGGCGGCGGCACGGTGGAGCCCCCACACGAATATTCCGAACAGGCACAGCATCAATGACCCGAGGGCGAGGGAGAGGTTCCCCCACAGAAAATCCATGACGGCGAAGAAGCCGGTCTTCCCGACAAGGGTCAGCGATGAGTACGGCGCCACTCCCGCCATGTCGAGGGCGGACGGGATGCCGACGATAAACGTCGCGCCGCCGACCACCCACACCGCTCGCGAGCGCGGCCACGAAAGCTCGTCGACGAAGTAGGCCGTGACCACCTCGAGCAGGGACACCGTCGAGGTCAGCGCGGCCACGCTGAGGAGGAAGAAGAAGAGGATCGCGATTCCGGTGCCGCCGGCCATCTTGGCGAAGACCTCCGGCAGGACCTGGAAGATCAAGGTGGTTCCGGCCGCGGGGTTCTGGCCGAGGGCGAAGACGGCGGGGAAGATCATCAGACCGGCGAGGATGGCGATCAGGGTGTCGAACACCACCACCCAGACGCCGCAGCGCAGGATGTCCTGTCGCTTCGACAGGTACGAGCCGTAGGTCAGCATCGCCCCCATCCCGAGCGAGAGCGAGAAGAAGGCCTGGGCCATGGCGTTGAGAACGACGCGGCCGTCGATCTTGGTGAAATCGGGCGTCAGGAACCACTGCACGCCGGCCATCGACCCGGGAAGGAAAAGGCCGCGCAGGATGATGCCGAGCATGGTCACCACGAGCAAAGGCATGAGGATCTTCGACCAGCGCTCGATACCGCGCTGCACGCCGCCGACGACCACTAGGACGGTGAGGACCAGGAAGACGGCAAAGAAGACCACCGTCGACAGCGAGGTGCCGTGGTACGGGTGGGCGCCCCCCTGCACCAGCGTCTGGCCGTAGCTCACGCAGTAGGCCGCCACCTTGCCGGCGATGACCGCGTAGTACGAGAGGATGCCGAGCCCGGTGACCAGCGCCAGATAGCCCAGATAACGCCAGCTGGTTCCGGGTCGCACGGCGAGAAAGGCCCCGACCGGGTTCTTCTGGGTCGCCCGACCGAGGCTGATCTCGAGCAGCATGACGGGTAACGCGATGAAGGCGACACAGACCAGGTAGACGAGCACGAACGCGCCGCCGCCGCTTTCCCCGGCCACGTAGGGAAACCGCCAGATGTTGCCGAGTCCGACGGCGGACCCGGCCGCTGCGAGCACGAAACCGAGCTGCGAGCTCCACTGTCCGCGTCCCGAAGTTGCTGAAGTCAAGGATGCCTCCCGGATTGCCGAAGTCGCGCAACGCTAACGGATTGCCGACGGCGCTGTCAATCGCCGCCCGGCTGGCGACACGCGGAGAGATCCGGGGCCGGAGCGCCGGCTGCGGGGCCGGGCGGGAAGCCGCCAGGGGAACCCCCGGGCAAGCCCCCGAAAATCGCCACCCCCGAGGCGGCGCTGAAGTCTATCGCGCTGCGGCAGCGCCGATCCGCGCCTGGGCGAGGCGGACGGTCGCATCGAGTGCGTCGAACTCTTCTGCGGACGCGGTCTTGAGGGCCGCCTCGGCGTCGGTCAGGGCGGACCGCGCCGCCTCGACGTCGATCTGGTCGACGGTCTCGGCGATCGTCGCCAGCACCGTCACCGCATCGGGCTGGACCTCTGCAAAACCACCCTGGACTACCAGGCGGCCCTCGGTGCCCCCTTCCGACCACTTGAGCTCGCCGGTCCCGAGCGAGGTCAGCAACGGGGTGTGGCCGGGCAACACGCCGAGCTCGCCGAGCACACCGGGGATGCGGACCTCGCTCGCGCGTCCTTCGAGCACGCGGCGCGAAGGGGTAACCACCTCGAGGCGCAGGGTTTCGGCCATCTCAGTCCTCGGCCTTCATCTTCTCGGCCTTCTCGACCGCCTCGTCGATGCCACCCACATACAGGAAAGCCTGCTCGGGGAGGTGATCGTACTCACCCGCGCACAGACCCTTGAACCCGGCCACCGTGTCCTCGACCTTGACGTAGCGGCCCTTCATGCCGGTGAACTGCTCGGCCACGTGGAACGGCTGCGACAGGAAGCGCTGGATCTTGCGGGCGCGGGACACGGTGAGCTTGTCCTCTTCCGAGAGCTCGTCGATGCCGAGGATCGCAATGATGTCCTGGAGGTCCTTGTACCGCTGCAGGATGCGCTGGGTCTCGCGAGCCACCATGTAGTGCTCCTCGCCGACGATCACGGGGTCGAGAATCCGCGACGTCGAGGCGAGTGGATCGACCGCCGGATAGATACCGAGCTCGGAGATCTGCCGCGACAGCACCGAGGTGGCGTCGAGGTGGGCAAAGGCCGCCGCCGGCGCCGGGTCGGTGAGATCGTCGGCCGGCACGTAGATCGCCTGCACCGAGGTCACCGAGCCCTTCTTGGTCGAGGTGATGCGCTCCTGGAGCTCGCCCATCTCGGTGGCCAGGTTGGGCTGGTAGCCGACCGCCGAGGGCATCCGTCCGAGCAACGCCGACACCTCGGAGCCGGCCTGGGTGAAGCGGAAGATGTTGTCGATGAAGAGGAGCACGTCCTGGCCTTCGGAGTCGCGGAAGTGCTCGGCCACGGTGAGGCCGGTGAGACCGACGCGGAGCCGCGCCCCGGGGGGCTCGGTCATCTGGCCGTAGATCAGGGAGGCCTTCGAGTTCTCCCAGTTTTCGGGGTCGATGACGCCCGCCTCGGTCATCTCGAGCCACAGGTCGTTGCCCTCCCGGGTGCGCTCGC
>JAHECW010000135.1 GCA_024641545.1 Acidobacteriota bacterium | reverse complement strand
CGGCGCTCAACACATGCGGAACGGCCTGCAGCCGCCGAAGCCCCTCCTGATGTTCTCCGATGGTCTGATGCTCCTGGACCACGATGAGGCGACCGGTCGCCGCATCACGGGCGTGGACCTCAATCCAATCGAGGGCGGCCAGGCTCGACTCCACATCGTCGAGGTGTCCCGGCCTGATCATGAGACACAGCCCGGAAACGCTGCCGGCTGCATTCGTCGTCACACGCGGCCTCCGTTCAACAGCGAGATTGATGAGACAACGATAGGCGCTCATTCTTTCAAATCCTTGACCGCCGTCAAGGACGAAATATATTGGGAAAGCCGATTCTCGACTGAGCTTTCGTTCCGGTGAATCGATCGGGCTCGATCACGACGAGCCGTTTGAGAGGGAAACCATGGAGAAAACGACCAAACCGGGACGACAAGGCCCCGATCCGGAAACGCTTCTCCCGGGCTCGAGTTCGCTCGCGGTTCTGCTGGTCGTCTTCACGGCGGTCTCCTTTCTCGTGCTCTTCTCCATCGTCCGCGGCGGGGTCGGCCACGTGACCGAGAGCGAGGGCGGGAGGCAGGCGTTCGGACCCGCCGACGTCACCGGGGTCGACTTCGACCACGAGCTGTTGCCGGGAACCGAAGAGGCGATCTCCGGGCCCGACGACGGCAACTTCCTCGTCCCTCCCCCACCATGGTCCGAGAGCGGTTTCTTCCCGTGCTCGGAGTGCCACTCCGAGATGGAGGTCAACCCCGAACACCGGGTGCTCGAGGAGATGCACGACGACATCGTGCTCAAACACGGTCCAAAAGACCGCTGGTGCCTCGACTGCCACAACCCCGACGACCGCGACGTTCTTCGACTCGTCAACGGCAGGCTCATCAGTTTCGACGAGTCGTACCTCCTTTGCGGCCAGTGCCACGGCACCATCTTTCGCGACTGGCGTCAGGGCATCCACGGCCGCCGGCAGGGCTACTGGAACGGCGGCAAGAGCTATCTTCTCTGCGCCCACTGCCACGACCCGCACGCGCCCGCGTTCCACACCCTCAAACCGCTGCCGCCACCGGTGAGGCCGCAGTTCCTGGCCCGGGCCGCGCAGGAGGAAGTCCAGGAGACCCCCGATGAGTGAAAAGACCCTCGACCGTCGGACGCTCATGATCAGCGCCGGTCTGACGACCATGGCAGGGATCTCGGCCGCAGCCTCCGGCAAGAGCGCTGGCTGGGTCGAACGGCTTCTCAAACGACGCTTCGTCGAGCTCTCCGATCAACGCCGGGAAGAGATCCTCGCCGAACTCGAGGCAAGCTGCCGGCACAGGTACGGCCGAGACGACATCACGGTCGGCGACACCCGGGCGATGGACGGCGTCGAGTTCGCCTACGGTCTCGATCTCTCGCGCTGCATCGGCTGCCGCCGCTGCGTCTACGCCTGCGTCCACGAGAACAACCAGTCGCGCGATCCGCAGATCCACTGGATCCGGGTGCTCGAGATGAAGAAGGACAACGGCATCGACTTCGCCGAGTCCAACGTCTACTACGATCCCGAAGAAGTCCCCGAGCCCGAGAACTTCTATCTCCCGGTGGCGTGCCAGCAGTGCCGCAACCCCGCCTGCACCAAGGTGTGTCCGGTCAAGGCGACCTGGCAGGAACCCGACGGCATCGTGGTCATCGACTCCGACTGGTGTCTCGGCTGCCGCTGCTGCATGTCGGCCTGTCCCTACGGCGCTCGCCACTTCAATTGGACCGAGCCGACCATCGCGGCGGACGAGATCAACCCGGACACCCACGTCTTCGGCAACCGGCCGCGACCCAAGGGCGTGGTCGAGAAATGCACCTTCTGCATCCAGCGAACTCGGAAGGGCCGCTACCCCGCCTGCGTGGAGATCTGCCCGGTGGGCGCCCGGAAGTTCGGCAATCTCCTCGATGAAAAGGGGGAGATGCGCTATCTCATGCGCGAAAAGCGAGTCTTCGTTCTCAAAGAGGAACTCAACACCAGACCCCGCTTCTACTACTTCTTCGCGACCTGAGGAAGGACGGCAACCATGATCAAGGACATCGTCTCCTTCCTCACCGGATCGGCCCGCATCGCCGTCAAGGGCAACCGCGCCTTCTACGCCTGGATCGCGTTTCTCGGGCTCATCTGTCTCTGGGGCCTGGCCGCATGGTGGAACCAGTTTCACAACGGGCTCATCACCACCAACATGCGCGACCAGGTCTCCTGGGCGTTCTACATCGGCAACTTCACCTTCCTCGTCGGCGTCGCCGCGGCGGCGGTGATGCTGGTCATCCCGGCCTACATCTACAACTGGAAGCCGATCAAGGAGATCGCCATCTTCGGCGAGCTCCTCGCGGTGAGCGCCATCGTCATGTCCATGCTCTTCGTCTTTGTCGATGTCGGGCGCCCGGATCGCGTGTGGCAGCTCATGCCCATCATCGGCACCCCGAATCTGCCGAGCTCGCTCCTGGGTTGGGACGTCATGGTCCTCAACGGCTATCTTCTGCTCAACCTCCTCATCGTGCTCCATCTGCTCTACACCGGTTTCCACCGCCGGCCCTATTCACGCAGGTTCGTCGTCCCGCTGCTGCTCTTCTCCATCCCGGCAGCGGTGGGCATCCACACCGTCACCGCCTTTGTCTATGCCGGCACCGCCGCCCGTCCGTTCTGGAACTCGGCCATCCTCGCGCCTCGTTTTCTGGCGTCGGCGTTCTGCTCGGGCCCGGCCATCCTGCTCATCCTTTTTCAGATCCTCCAACGCACCACAACCATCAAGATCAAGGACGAGGCGATCTGGAAGATCGCCGAGCTCATGGCCTACGCCATGTTTCTCAACCTCTTTCTCTTCGGCGCCGAAATCTTCCGCGAGTACTACTCGAACACCCAACACCTCATCCACACCCAGTACCTCTACAGCGGGGTCCACGGCCACGATGCGCTGGTCCCTTACGCCTGGGCTTCGCTCACCTGCAGCGTCGTCGCCTTTCTCCTGTTCCTGATCCCGGCGACCAGAAAAAACCTCGTCACCCTCAACCTCGGCTGCGTCCTCATCTTCGCCGGGGTCTACATCGAGAAGGGCATGGCGCTGGTCATCCCGGGGATGACGCCCGACACCCTGGGCGAGTTCTACGAGTACGTCCCGACCCTCAGCGAAGTCAGGGTCGGCGCCGGGATCTTCGCCGTCGGATTCCTCGTCTTCACCCTGCTGTGCAAGATGGCGATCCCCATCCTGCAGGACCCGGTCAGCTCGAAGTCGGCGTGAAGCGCGCTCCCGGGGAGCTGACGGGCGGGGTTCTCATCGGCGCCGGCAGCCGGCAGGTGGCCGCGAGATCGGCATCTCTGATGTGCTCGGGCCACGCCGCGGCCGCGATGGAAGCCTCGCCGGCCGTTGCATGGTCACCATCGTGATCGCCGAAAAGCTCTTGACTCAGGTGTCCGGCGGCCGGTGTCTCCCACCGGGTGGTTCGATCACGACGCCCGGATCTTGCCCTTTAAGAGGTAAATCTGGAAGGCGAGGCCCGCCTTGCCCGCGAGGCGTTTGAGCTCACCGAGGGGGAGCCCCCCGACTCCGGCCTCCTGGTTGTCGCCGTAGAGGAAACACACCACCCGGTCCCTCACCTTGACCGTCATGACGTAGCAGTCTTTCGGAGAAGCCCCGCCGAGCGCAAGGGTCAGATCGGCGTTGTGCGGCATCGCCGGAAGCGGCCCGAGCCAGAACCCGACTCCCCGGAGGAGCCCGGAGAAGACGGAAGGCTCGTCGGTCGGGATGCTGATCGCTCGAACCGCCCGCTGGTCGACCCCCGCCCCTTCGCCCCGCCAGCCCATGATGGTGGATCCGCGGAGGACGAGCATCATTCGACGGCGGAAGATCGGGGCGCAGAACCCGAGCATGGCGTCGGCGATGTCGTCGCGCATCTCGACGTTCTGCATCGCGTGGGAGGCGGCGCCGAGCAGCGCCTCCAAACCCATTTCGACGGTCTTGGGCGGGGCCGGCGCCGCCGGCCGATCGTCGCGCGCGAGGGGCACTTCGCCCGATATTCCGCCCGGATCCGAGGCCGCCTCTGCTTCTTCATCACGCAGCGACGGGAAGAGATCCAACTCTTCGGCACTGAGCTCGAGGGAATCCGCCGGCTTCGCGGCTGCCGGGCGCCGCGTCTCAGCCACCGGGCGCGGTTTCCCCGGCTGGGGAGCGGGCCGTGAGGGCGCATCCCCGTCGTCCACCGAGAGGCGGCGATGGGTTTCCTTCGCCGCGTCTCTCCCCCCCGAAAGCCGCCGGATGAGACCGGCGTAACGGGCGGTAATGGGCGCCTGATAGTGGCGGTGCAGGGCTTCGACGAACCTGATCTCGAGGGCCACGAAACTGGCCACCATGCAGCCGGTCTGCTGCGCGATCTCGTCTTCAACCAGAAGGTCGCCCGGGCTGAGGGTCGCCACCGAGAGGGT
Source organism: Acidobacteriota bacterium (assembly GCA_024641545.1). GTDB lineage: Bacteria > Acidobacteriota > Thermoanaerobaculia > Thermoanaerobaculales > Sulfomarinibacteraceae > JAHECW01. Next base: position 9,848 of record JAHECW010000135.1, on the reverse strand, counting down.
CTTGCCCTCGAGCCTGAACGGCACGACCCCGAGGCGGCTGGCGATCCGCGGCGTGAGCATCCGCACCGCCGAAGGGCTGGCGTACTCGAGCTCGGATCCGGTCACGGTTCGGGTCCGGTTGAACTTGCCCAACGCATCGAGAACGGCAGCCTCGCTGAGCAGCTGGAGGTCGATGATCTCGGTGTCGAGTCTCCCCATTCGGCCGCGCTGGGCATTCTGCGCCCGTCGCAGGTCATCCTTCGAGAGAAGACCCTGGGCCGCCAGCCAGTTGCCGAATTCGTGATCGTCCTTCACATCTCCACCTCGGGTATCCCGACGAGGATACCAAAAGACCGCAACCGGCCAGCTTCAGCGTGCGAGGAAATAGAGCAGGTACCCACAGAGGACCACCACCGCCCAGAATGCGATCGAGCCGGTGGTCCAGGTCCGCGCGAAGACGCCCTCGGGACCGTGCAGCTGATAGACCAATCGAAGGACCCGATCGACCAGCGAGCGGGTCGGGACGAGGATGGCGCCGACCGCCACCCGGCCGAGGCTCACCGACCCGCGGACAAGGGCGGGCAGGGCTTTGCGGTAGGTCCAATCGAAGTCGAGGTTGACCGATCGCAGCTCGGGTGGGTAGAGCCCGGTCTTCTGGAGAAACACAAACGCCAACGCCGAGAAGAGCAGCAGCTGGTACTGGGTGATCACGTGGGTCGTGGTGTAGGCGTGGTACTCCATGGGGTACGGCAGGACCCGGTAGAGGATCTCGGGGTAGACCCCGATGCCGATGCACATCACGGCCATGACAGCCATGGCGAAGAGCATGTGGCCGGGCGCCTCCTTGACCCGCTTGCCGGAGTCGTGGGCGAAGAAGGCGAAGTACGGAATCTTGATCCCAGAGTGGTGGAACACGCCGGCCGAAGCGAAGAGCAGCATCAGATAAATGACCACGTGGTGGCCCGATGCTGTCTCGTCGAGGATGAGCGGTTTGGTGACGAACCCGCTGAGGAACGGAAACGCCGAAATCGACGCGGCGCCGACAATGCACAGGGCGGCGGTCCGCGGCATGGTCTTGTAGAGTCCGCCGAGCTCCGACCCGAGGCAGGTCCCGGTGCGCAGCAGCACCGCCCCCATGGCCATGAAGAGCAGTCCCTCGAAGATGATGTTGGCAAAGGCGTAGGCCGCGGTTCCGTTGATCGCCAACTGAGTGCCGATGCCGATGCCGACGACCATGAAACCGAGCTGGTTGTTGAGCGAGTATGTCAACACCCGGCGCAGATCGTTTTCGATGACCGCGAAGAAGATCGGGAATGCGGTCATGACCGCACCGATGACGATCAGGATCCCGGTCCCCGGAAAGCCGCGCGCGAGGGCGTAGACCGCGAGCTTGGTGGTGAAGATGCTGAGATAGACCGTGCCCGTGACCGTCGACTCCGGGTAGGCGTCCTGGAGCCAGTTATGGAGCAGCGGGAAGGCGCACTTGATGCCGAAGGCGATGAAGATGAGCAGGACGCCGATGCCGGCCGACCCGAGGCGCCCATCGGCGCCGATGAGCTTGCCGAACTCGAGCGATCCGCCGTCGACGAAGTGAAGGATGACTCCGGCCAGGAGAATGACCCCGGATCCGACCTGGATGACGAGATACCGCATCCCGGCCCTGGCGGCGCGTTTCGTGCGCCCCGCCCAGACCAGGAAGACCGACGTCACGGCGGTGAGCTCCCAGTAGATGAAAAGAGTGATGAGATCGCCCGCGAAGACCCCGCCGATGGCCGAACCGACGTAGGTCAGCGCCGCCGCGAGCTGAACGTTGTCGCGAACGTGCAGCCCGTAGATCCCGCCCAGGATGGCGGCGATGAAGAAGACGTATCCGAAGACCAGGCTGAGGCCGTCGATGCGAACCGGGGTGAGCTCGTAACCGAAGACCACGAGGGTCCGGACAAAGCCCTTGTCGAGGGCGAGCAGGTGGATGAACCCGAGAACCGGCAGCGCCACCCCGGCCCAGGGCTTGAGCCGGCCGGGCAGCAGCGGGACCAGCAACCCACCGAGGATGAGAATCGCACCGGGCGGGAGGAGCTCAATCATAGTAGTCCTCGTCCCGCTTCAGGACCTTGCGAAGCTGCGTCGCGGCGAGCACGAGGGCGACACACGAGACATAGCCGTAGATGCTGGAGAAACCGGGCCAGTACTCGAAATCGAAGTGGAGATGCTGTTTGTAGGGGAAGAGATCCGCGAGCGCGAACCCGGCGCAGACGGTATAAAGCGCATAGCAGACCTTGTTGACGTTGCGCTTGTCGTCGAGCCAATATCTGCGTTCGTGGTCGTTGTGATCGCTCATGGCACCACCCCGCTGAGCAGGCTCCAGATGTCTCCGGCGTAGAAGAACAGCACGATCCCGCCGACGGCCGTCACCACCGGCGGCAGCACACACAGCAACGGCGCCTCGTGGATCCCGGTCGCCGAGTGGCGATCATCATGCGCGTCGGCGGGCGCAGGTCGGAAAAAGCCGCGCACCACCACCGGCATGAGATAGCCGATGCTCAGGAGCGAGCTCACCATGAGCACCACCATCATCACCCACTGATGCGCCTCGGCCGCACTGAGCATGAGGAACCACTTGCTCCAAGAACCGCCCATCGGCGGCAGCCCGATGACGCTCAGCGAGCCGAGCAGAAAGGCGCCGAAGGTGAAGGGCATTCGCCGGCCGAGCCCGTCGAGCTCGCTGACCTCGGTCTTGTGCGCGCCGACCATGATGGCGCCGGCACAGAAGAAGAGGGTGATCTTGCCGAAGGCGTGCATGACGATGTGCATCCCGCCGCCGATCACGCCGGCGCTCGTGGCGAGGGCTGCCCCGAGCACGATGTAGCTGAGCTGAGAGATGGTCGAGTAGGCCAGCCGCGCCTTGAGGTTGTCCTTGCCGAGAGCAACGCACGACGCCGCGATGATGGTGAAGGCGGCGACCCAGGTCAGCCAGCGGCCGGCGCCGGTGGTGGCGAGAAGATCGATCCCGAAGACATAGACCACGACCTTGAGGATCGTGAACACCCCGGCCTTGACCACCGCCACCGCGTGCAGCAGCGCGCTCACCGGGGTCGGGGCCACCATCGCCGCCGGCAACCAGCGGTGGAACGGCATGAGCGCCGCCTTGCCGGTGCCGAAAGCGTAGAGCGCGAGGAGGATCATCAGCTGCGGGCCGTCGACCTTGCCCGCGAGGATGCCGCCGGGCGTGAAGTCGGTGGTGCCGGTGGCCAGCCAGGTCCAGACCATCGCGAGCAGAAGGAAGGCGATGGAGGTGCCCATGAGAATGCCGAGGTACATCCGACCCGCGTTGCGGGCCTCCTCGGTCCCCGAGTGGGTCACCAGGGGGAAGGTCGAGAGGGTGATGAGCTCGTAAAACACGAAGAGCGTGAAAACGTTGGCCGCGAATGCGACGCCGAGAGCACCCGAGATCGCGATGGCGAAGCAGATGTAGAACCGGGTCTGGTTCTTTTCGTGGTGGCCGCGCATGTAGCCGATGGAGTAGAAGCTGGTCACGATCCAGAGCCCCGAGGCGACGAGACCGAAGATCATCCCGAGGGGTTCGACTTCGAAGGCGAGCCTGAGACCGGGCACAACCTCGCAGAGGACCATCCCCGGGCGGCCGCCGGCCTCGACCTCCGGGAGGATCACACCGGCGACGATGGCGAAGAGGGACCCTCCGGTGAGCAGGGTTCCGGCTTCGCGGAGATTCGGCCAGCGCTGGAAGACGACGATGAGAGCCACTGCGATGAGCGGCCAGGCGACGGCGAGTCCGACGGCGGTGGCCGCGGTCACGATCCACCGCCGATGAGCATCCGTGCGGCGGCCGAGGCCACTCCGACGCTGAGCGAGGTCCAGACCCCGAACACCAGCGTCGAGCCGATGAGGATCCAGGTTGGCAGCAGCATGCTGAACGGCGCTTCGGTGATCGCGTCGGCGCCTTCGGGAGGCGCTTTGAAGTAACCGACCTCGACCACCCGCCAGATATAGACCAACGCGAGGATCGAGCTCAACAGGATCAAGACCGCCACCGGCCACAGCCCGGCCTCGAGGGCGCCGAGAACCAGGTACCACTTGCTGACGAAACCCACGGTCAAGGGAACCCCGACGAGGCTCAGCCCGCCGAGGACAAACGCGGCGAAGGTCAGCGGCATCCGGCGCCCGAGACCGGCGAAGGCGGAGAGTCTGGTCGAACCCATGCGCAGCAGCACGCACGCGAGCACCAGGAAGAGCCCGCACTTCATGATGGCGTGGTTGAAGAGGTGGACGAGGCCCCCGGTCAGGCCGTACTCGTTGGCGAAGCTCAGACCGAGGATCATGTAGCCGATCTGGGCCACCGACGAGTAGGCGAGCATCCGCTTGACGTCGTCCTGGTAGATGGCCACCAACGAGCCGGCGAACATGGCCGCGATCCCGAGCATCATCGCGATTGCACTCGAGTGGGCGCCGTCAAAGGTCTGGTTGATGCGAAAGATCGAAAACGCAAACCGGACGAGAACGTAGTACGCCACCTTCGTGGAGGTGGCGGCGATGAAGGCCGTGACGATGGCGGGCGCGTATGTGTAGGCGTTGGGCAACCAGATGTGGAGCGGGAAAACCGCCAGCTTGATGCCGACGCCCATCGCGATGCACGCCGCCGCGACCATGACGGTGCGGTTCGGGCCGACCAGCGCCAACTGGTTCGCCAGGTCGACGATGTTGAGGGTGCCCGTGACCATGTAGAGCATCCCGATTCCGAGCAGGATGAAAGTCCCGCCGATGGTGCCCATGACGAGATACTGGATCGCCGCGGTCAGCGCGCGCGGCGTCCTGCCCTGGGAAACCAAGGCATATGACGACAACGACGAGATCTCGAGGAAAACAAAGATGTTGAATGCGTCGCCGGTGACGGTCATCCCGGCGAGGCCGGTCATGCACAGGAGGTACACCGCGTAGAACAGGTACTGTTTGTCCCGTGGGATCTCCGCGTCGATGCTCCGCGGCGCCGCAAGCAGGACGATGGCGCAGATCCCCGTCACCACCAGCAGCACCAGCGCGTTGAGCAGATCGATCCGGAGTTCGATGCCCCAGGGCACCGGCCAGCCGCCCTCGACGTAGGAGATGGTTCCGGTCGTCAGCACCCGGTGCAGGAGGACCCCGGCGTTGGCAAACGAACTCCAAGCCACGACCATGGCCACCGCCCAAGCCGCCGTGGGCCGGCGGATCAGGACGCAGAGGGTCGCCGCGAGAAGGGGCACCGCGATCTGCAGCGCCGGCAGATCATCGCTGATGAGCGCCCAGAGACCTTCCATCACGAGGCGTCCTCATCGGCTTCGATCCGCCTGATCTCGTCCTCTTCGATGGTGCCGTAGGTCTCCTTGATCCGCACCACGAGGGCGAGCGCCAGGGCCGAGGTCGCCACCCCGACCACGATGGCCGTCAGCATCAGCACGTGCGGCAGCGGGTTGGAATAGACCTCGAAGCCCGCAGCCTCGATGGGGGCCGTGCCCCCGCGAACCTTGCCCATGCTGACGTAGAACATGATCACCGAGACCTGGAAGATGTTGAGGCCGATGATCTTCTTGATCAGATTGCCGCGGGCGATGACGACATAGAGCCCGGTCATCATGAGGAAGATGACCACCCAGTAGTTGTAGAGGCCCCACTCAATCATCGGTGCGCCCCCTGCCGGCGAACTGGAAGAAGATGGTCGCCATCACCGCCGCGACCGTGGTTCCCACGCCGAGCTCCACAAGGAGGATGCCCAGGTGTTGCCCGTGGGTCGGTTCATGGGCGAGCGCGCTGTAGGCGAGGAAGTTCCCGCCGGCGAAGATCGCGGCGACGCCGACGCCGCCGTAGAGCACCACTCCCAAAGCGACCAGAATCTCCAGAACCCGCGGCCGGAAGACCTCCTTGGCCTCGTCGAGACCGAAGAGCAGGGCATAGAGAATGATCCCGGACCCGAAGATGACCCCGGCCTGGAACCCACCCCCGGGACCGTAGTCGCCGTGGAACTGGACATAGAGTGCGAAGAGCATGATCAGCGGGATCAGCAGCTTCGACAGCACCCGTGGGATGAGGTGGGAGATCACGGTTCTCCCTCCCGGCCCGGGGGCTTCCGCCGCCGGAAGCGGTCGACGATCGCGTGACCACCGAGCAACAGCATGACCCCGACGCAGGCGGTGAAGATCACCGTCGTCTCACCCCAGGTGTCGTAGCCGCGGTAGGACGCCAGGATCGCGGTCACCATGTTGGGCACGCCGATCTCTTCCTCGGTGTGCTCGATGTAGTACGGCGCCACGTACTGGTGGATGGGCGCGTCGGGATCACCGTAGCGGGGCATGTCGAAGGTGGCGAAAACCAGGGTGACCCCGGTCAGGACCACCGCGATGAGCGGCATGGCCTGGAACTTGTTGTGTTCCGGGTGCTCCTCGCTGTCGGTGAGGGCGAGGGTCGCAAGCATGAGGATGGTGGAGATCCCGGCGCCCACCGCCGCCTCGGTGAAAGCCACATCGACGGCATCCATGACCGTGAAGAGCGAAGCCGAGAGCAGGCTGAAGATCCCCATCAGCATGACCGCCGCAAAGAGGTCCTTGAGCCGGATGATGGCCACCGCAACCACCGCCAGGAAGGTGAACAGAACCAGGTGAACGAGATCAAGCAATGTCGTCGACCTCGTGCCGGTCGACCAGATCACGACCCTGGAGCGGGTCGAGCCCGCGCAGGAACGCCGCCTTGGCCAGGGCGTGGCTCGAAAGCGGACTGGTGGTCAGCAGAAAAAACAGCAGCATGGCGAGCTTGGCGGCGCCGAGGGTGAACCCCTCGTGCAGCATCAGGCCGGCCAGGATCAACCACGAACCGAGGGTGTCGGTGATGCCCGCGGCGTGAATCCGGGTGTAGAAATCGGGCAGCCGCAGGAGCCCGATCCCGCCGATGATAACGAAGACCGAACCGGACAGAATGCACACCCAGCTGAGCACTTCGATGGGCCCGGCCATCAGAAGACCTCCCCTGAATCGTCGTCCTCCATCCCGGCGAGATCGCCGAAACGGGTGAACTTCATCGCCGCGATGGTGCCGATGAAGTTCATCAGGGCGTAGACGAGGGCGAGATCGAGAAAGTCGGGCCGGCCGGCGAGATAGCCTACCAACGCGATGAGCAGCACGGTCTTGGTGCCGAAGCTGTTGACGGCGAGGATCCGGTCGAAGACCGTGGGTCCGGCGATCGACCGCGCCAGGGTCAGACCCATGCAGACGACGATCGCGGCGGTGGCGGCGGCAAAGACCCCGGTCATCGGCCCCCCCCCTCCAGCCGGGTCACCCGGCGGTCCATCTCGCCTCCGAGGAGATCGTCGGCGACCTCGTCGGCGATGGCGTGGACGGTGATGCTGGCGCCGTGCACCCGAATCGACACCGTTCCGGGGGTCAGGGTGATGGAGTTGGCGTAGAGCACCCGCCCGAGATCGGTGCGCTGCGTGGTCGGCGCTTCGAAGAGCCGCGGGCTGATGTTCAGCCGGCCGAGACCGAGGATCCGCCGCGACACGTCGAGATTCGCCTTGACGACTTCTTTGGCGATCCAGGGAAGATACATGGGCAACCTGGGCAACAGGTGGATGGGTACGCCTTCCTCATCGACGATGCCCATTCGACGGGCAAGCCAGACGACCAGGAGACAGCTCACGACGCCGAACGATGTGATCAGCACCGTGTAGTGGCCGGAGTTCAGCAGCCAGACCGCCATCAACAGCAAAAAGAGCGCGACGGCGTGCTTCACCGAGCGAATCCCTCGGGACGCTGTGCCGGCCGCCGACTTCGGCGCAAAATCACAAACCGGCCGTCATCCCGTGACCGAGTCGCAGTCCTGACCGCCGGCTCCGGCACCGCACACCCGCCTCTCCCGTCGCCGTGCCGTGATCGAATCACGTCCGGCGTCGTTTCATGGGCACAGATTACACGAAAACAAATCAGCCGGCGTCAAGCACCCTCGCCGCGTGGTCGAAGTCTTTTTCGTTGACGTAGACAACATAGGCGAAGCGACCGCAGTCGGCGACCACGCCGCCCGAAGCGAAGACGTTGATGTTCGCGTCGTAGAGCTTCCGGTGGGTTTCGGCCAGGGCGCCCAGCCGGTCGTCGCCGCGGACGATGAGGGCGTGTTGCGGGCCGGTGAGCTCGATGCCAGCCTCCTCTGCCGCCTTGATCAGCCGGCTCGGCGAGCGCGGGAAGAGCACCAGCTGGGTACGGTCGGACCCCATGGGAATCGCATTGAAGGCCATCAGGCTGACCCCGGTCTGCGCAAGCTGCGAGAGAAGCTCGTACGCGGCACCGGGACGGTCCTTGACCATGGCGTGGTAGTAGTCGGCGCAGACGATGCTCACTGACATGGGAGCCTCCGGCAGTTTCATCCCTGAAGGATGCGTGGTGCGGACATGGGATGTCAAGCGGGACGGGGCTGGCGGCATGTGGGCCTTGGAGGCATGGGTGATTGCCGCTGTCCTATACTCCTGCTCGTCGCACACCCGAAGCGGAGGAACCCATGAAACAGGTTATCGACACGCTGCGCGCCAACCGCGAAAGGGCTCTCGCCGAGGTGATCGAGCTCGTTCGGATCCCGAGCATCAGCCCCGGCCTGCCCCACCCCGAGGCCATCACCGAGGCGGCCGACTGGCTCGAGCGCCGCCTCGAGCGCGCCGGGATGAACGAGGTGCGGCAGCTCAAGATCGAATCGCTCAACCCCGTCGTCTGGGCCCGGAAGCGCATCTCTGATGATCTGCCGACGATTCTCTTCTACGGCCACTACGACGTCATGCCCGCCGATCCGCTCGACGAATGGGCGAGCCCACCCTTCGAACCCGAGGTTCGCGACGGCAAGATCTTCGGTCGCGGCACCGCCGATGACAAGGGCCAGGTGATGATGCACATCAACGCCGTCGAGGCCACTCTTCAAGCCACGGGCACCCTGCCGGTCAACGTCATCTTCGCCATTGAAGGCGAAGAGGAGGAGGGCAGCGAGGCCCTCGAGCAGCTGCTCGACAGCCAGCGCGATCTCCTGGCTGCCGACGTCGCGGTCATCAGCGACTCACCGTTTTTTGCCGCCGGCTGCCCGTCGGTCTGCTCCGGACTGCGCGGCATCGCCACAGCCGAGATCCGGGTCGACGGACCTGCGACCGACCTCCACTCCGGCAACTACGGCGGCGCGATCGCCAACCCGGCCGAGTTCCTGGCCAGAATCCTGTCGGACCTCAAGGACCGGGACGGCCGGATCGCCATCGACGGCTTCTACGACGACGTGCTCGAGCTCTCGCCGGGCGAGCGCGACGGCTTTGCGTCGCTCCCTTTCGACGAGCAGGCGTTCTGCCGCGACCTCGGCGCCGAGGCGCCGTACGGTGAGGCGGGGTTCTCGACGCTCGAGCGGATCTGGGCGCGCCCCTCCCTCGAGGTCAACGGGCTCAGCGGAGGCTTCGCCGGCGAGGGATCGAAGACCATCGTTCCGGCCCGCGCTACCGCCAAGATCAGCATGCGGCTGGTACCGAACCAGGAACCCGATCGCATCCTCGATCTGCTCGAGCGGCACATCCGCAGCATCGCCCCACCGGAGGTTCGGGTCTCGGTCAGCCGCGGCCACGGCGGCCGTCCGTTTCTCGCGCCGATCGACAACCCCCACGTCCGCGCCGCGTTCAAGGCAATGGAGCTGGCATTCGAGGGTGACGTCCACTCGATCCGAGACGGCGCCTCGATCCCGATCGTGGCGTCGTTGAGCTCAAAGCTCGGAGCGACCTGCCTCCTGCTCGGGGTCGATGTCCCCGAGGGGCGCATCCACGGCCCCAACGAAATGCTCATCGTGGACAACTTCCACCGCGGCGCCGAGATGATCGC
>JAHECW010000013.1 GCA_024641545.1 Acidobacteriota bacterium | reverse complement strand
CGCTTCCCAGGCGAAGTGGAAGGTCGTCCTGGGCCACCACCCGGTCTACGCGGGAACCACGAAGGTCGAGATCGAACGCACCGACCTCCAGGACCGGCTCCAGCCGCTGCTCGACAGGAATGGTGTCGACGCCATGGTGAGCGGACACATCCACAACTTCCAGCACATCCGGGTGCCGGGCTCGGAGGTGGACTACTTCGTCAACAGCTCGGCTTCACAGAGCCGGCCGGTGGTTCCGTTCGAGGGTGCGCTCTTCTCAAGCCCGGACCCCGGCTTCACGCTGTGCACCGTCAAGGACGAGGAGCTGGTTATGACCTTCGTCAATCAAGAAGGCAAGATCGTCCACCAGCATTCGCGGGTGAAGTAGATTGCCCAGGCACCGCGGCCTTTTGAAGCTCAAAAGGCCGGTCGGAGCTCCTGAATAATCAAGCTGTTGTCTTGCAACCCCCCGCCTTGCTCAGCCTCCGAGCCGACGCGGGAAGAAACCACGACCGTTCCAGGAAACCGGTTTCGCTGTCGGGCCCCGGAGAGAACGATCATCGAGACCATGAGGGTTACGCCGTCGTCACTCGGCATCCTGAGAATGAGGACCTTCCACCGAAGATGCGGGTGCAGTGTCGAGCTCAACAATGAGGGGTGCCGAATGAAACGAAAAGTCCTGATCGCCGCGGGTGCGCTCGTCGTTGTCCTGGTCGCGACCCAGCTCGTTCCGGTCGACCGGTCCAACCCGTCCGTGGCCGCTGACTTCGACGGCCCGAGCGAGGTGGCGACGGTGCTCAGAGCCTCGTGCTACGACTGTCACTCGCACGAGACGACCTGGCCCTGGTACAGCCGCGTCGCGCCGGTCTCGTGGCTCATCGCGCACGATGTCGAGGAGGCGCGCGGCCACCTCCTCGATGCCTTCGGCGAAGGACGCGTCGGTGGCGCGCTTGACGGCGCCGCTCCTTTAGTACAGACGATTCATGTAGCGTCGACCAGGATCGACGAACACGATTGACAGAAGGTGTGGTCCAGGATGTTCTCGTTTTTCATGACGGCCTACCGATTCGTCGCCGCGTTTGTTCGCAGTCTCACCGATCCGGAGTTCCGGGGCATCTTCGCGGTCCTGGTCATCCTGATCGTCAGCGGCACGACCTTCTACTCCACCGTCGAAGGCTGGCCGGTCGTCGATTCCTTCTACTTCTGTGTGATGACGCTGTCGACCATCGGTTACGGCGACCTGACGCCGACCACCGGGCTTTCGAAGCTGTTCACGGTCGTCTACGTCTTCGTCGGTCTCGGCGTCTTCGCCGCGTTCATCGCAAAGCTCGCGGCGCATCAGCACCGCTCCTACGAATCGAGATCCGAACGGGATCGACCATCCGACCAGGAGGAGTGATTCTGGTGCTCGCCATCCCGGTGGGTTCTCGGTTCGCAACTGTGATCCCGGGCCGGGCTGCCATCATCAGAGCTCGTACCAGTCGCCCTTTGAGTCGGTGAAGATGTCCTTGAGATGAGACATCCCGGTGGGTGCATCAAGGGCGCCCACGGAGAGCACGATGGTTTTGCCGTCCTTGTTGTCTTTGAAAATGCTCGATCCGCAATCCGGGCAGAATCCCCGGCGCGCCTTTTCCGATGACTCGTACCACACGAGCTTGTCCTCGCCGCGCGTGAAGTGGAATTCCTCGAGCCGAGCCACCGCGTAGGCTGAGAAGTTGCCGTGCCAGCGTCGGCAATCGCCGCAGTGGCAGTTGATGACGCCCGTCAAGTCGCCGTTGACTTCATACCGAATCGCACCGCAGTGACATTGCCCGGTTGTCTTTTTCATGTTTCTTCCTTTCTTCCTGAAATGTCAGCGTTCACCCTGTGCTCATGCAAACATCATTTTCGCCTCGAACCTTTCAACCTTGATCTCCATCCTCGGAAAGCATCTCTCGGACCTTCGCGTCGTCGCCGAGAGCCCCGACCGAGATGGTCGGCTCAACATCACTCTCGATCGTGGGATGGGCGCCGTTCCCCGAGTCCTCGTCTCTGCCCAAGGATGGCCCTCCGACCGCCCTCGTGGATCTGGGTCAGAGAGCATCGGAGGGCAAGGAGAAATTCCGCAGACGGCATGCGGTCCTGATTCATGAGTCGTGAGTCATTCAATGCATCACGAAGACCTGAGCGGAGCATTTCGAAGGTGTCGACTTCGACCGCAAGCTCGTGTTCGCCCACGGTGCGGTCCCAGAAGGATCCCGGATCCTGCTCTTCCTGCTCGGATTCATGGCCTGACGATCGCTGCGGCGAGGCCGATGAATCAGGTTTCTTCTTGACCTCCTCGACCTCAAGGCAGGCTCGCCTCTATTTCAGTATTGATTCCGTATCTCAAATCAGTTATGGTGAAAGCCACTCGAATCATGTTCGAAAATCAACTCTGGCCCAGGCAGTGAACCGTTGAGGAGACACCGATATGTCGAAGCGCCTTCGATTCACCGGAATTCCCTATTGGCCACCTGATGGAGCAGTTGACAGAGCTGCGCACTGCCACGCCATTGCTGGCGCCGAAGCCGGCGTTCGACCACGGTCAGGATGCCGCCTGGGCAAAGACGACGTGAAAACGGGAACAAATTCCAATGGCAGGTGGTCGAGAATCTCGATTGCGGTATGCGTAGTAGCGTGCGTGATCGCACTCGACGGGTGCGGTTCGAATTGCTATCTCAACCCCTTGGACGATGATTGCACTTGCAGTTCGTGCCTATTCCTTGTTTATGGTCCTGGAAACCCGTGTGCCACGTGGCCCGAGCCACCCGACCCCCCCGGACAATGCCGGGATTCGGTCGCAATCTACACCAGCGTTCTCGCAACCACCCAAACAGCGTCTCATCTCGCCGCACTTGAGGGCGAGATTCAAGACCTCGTTCAATCGAGGCCTTCACTCCTCATGAGCGCCGTTCCCGTCGTGACGTCGTGGTCTCCCGTGACCGCGCCATCGCGGTCATTCGAGCCCCCTGACAACCTCATCACAGGCGAGATGGTTGCCAGTGCGGAAAGATTCGCCGACTCACTGGTGGCGGCTGCCGAACCCGAGCTGGCGATGCGGCTGCGGGCGCTGCGCGCCGCGGTCGAGCCCGCGTCGCTGGTCGGGCTCACCGGCCGCGAGGCGCTCGAGCGGATGGCCGCCGCAGCGAGATCGACCAAGATCCTCGAGGCCGGCCCGGCCACGCTCGAGACCGGGCAGCGCGGTCTCGCCGCCGCCGGCCAGACGGTGGTCATCCCGGCGACGGCGCGGGTCTCCGGCGCGGCCGGCACGCGCTGGCGGACCGATGTCATGGTGGTCAACCCGGGCACCATCGACGCCGCCTACGAGATCGCCCTGCTCGTCCGCGGTCAGGCCAACAGCGAGCCGGAGACCGTGGTTCGCTTCCTCGAGCCCGGCGAGGGCGAGTTCCTCGGCGACGTGCTCGACGGCGTCTTCGCCACCGACGGCGCGGCCGCCCTGCGGATCACGGCGGGCTCGGGAGCGGTGGCGGTGACGTCGCGAACCTACAACCTGCTCGGCCCCGGCAACCCGCTCGGCCTGCCGGAAGGCTCGAGCTTCGGCCAGTTCATCCCGGCGCTCGCCGCCGACGACGCGATCCCGTCCGGCGACGCCGGCGACCTCATCCAGCTCAGCCACGACCCGTCGCTTTCCGCGGGTAACCGGACCAATCTCATCCTGGTCAACGCCGGCGCCACGCCGACCACCGTCGAGATCGACCTCAGGCTCGACGACGGCTCGCCGCTCGGCACCGTCTCGACCGATCTCGAGCCATGGGAGTACGACCAGCTCGACCGGGTCTTCGAGTCGGTCACCCAGGGGGCGGTGGCGGGCGGCTCGGCCGTGGTCCGGCCGGTGACGCCGGGCGGCCGGGTGCTCGCCATGGCGTCGGTGGTCGACAACCTCACCGGCGACCCGGTGGCGATCCCGGCGTCGCGGCGCTCGGTGGTGAGCGAGACCCCGATCAACGAGACCCTGACGATCCCGGCCGCCGCCCACGTCCGCGGCGCGGCCGGCACCAACTGGCGCACCGACCTCGCCATCGCCAACCCCGACCGGCCGCCGATCTTCACGACCATCGAGCTGTTGCGCCGCGGCCAGGCCAACCTCCAGCCCGAGACCGAAACGGTGGTCATCCAAACCGGTCGGACGCTTCGTTTCGACGACGTCCTCGAGTCGCTCTTCGCCACCGACGGCGCGGCGGCGCTGCGGCTGTCGGGCGGCGGTATCCCGGCGTCGAGCCGGACCTACAACCTTCTCGAAGCCGGCAACCCGCAGGGCTTGCCCGCCGGCGCCACCTTCGGCCAGTTCCTCGCGCCGGTGCCCTGGACCCAAGGCGTGGTGATCGGCGAGCAGGCGCTGCTGCCACACCTGGCGCACGATCCGGGTCTGCAGACCGGCTCGCGGACCAACCTGGTGCTCGTCAACAACGCGACCCGCAGCTCCGATTTCTCGATCGAGCTGTTCCGCGCGGACGGTGGCTCGCTCGGCAGCTTCACGACGACCCTCGAGGGCTGGGAGTACCAGCAGATCGACCGGGTCTTCGAGCGCGTCACCCAGGAGGCGGTGGAGAGCGGCTACGCGATCGTGACCACGAGCTCGCCCTGGGGCTTCTTCCACGCCCAGGCATCGGTGGTGGACAACCGCACCGGCGACCCGATCACCGTCGACGCGGTCGTCACCCGGCGGCCGAAGCCGGCCGGCGTGGTGACCACCTTCAACTCGGTCCTCGACGTGCTCGGTCCGTCGGGTCTCGCACCCGCCGCCTTCTTCGAGACGCTTCGCAGCCCCGATCTCGAGGCCACCATCGACGCAATGGCGACCGAGGTCTCCGACCGGTTCGTCCGGACGTCGACCGGATTCGTGGCCGATTTCGGCCCCGGGACCGGGATCTCGTCCGGCATGTCGACGAGCGGCCGGCTCGAGGTCTCGCTCATCGGCCTCGACCCGAGCGGCGGTGACCTCTCCGGCCGGGTCGAGCTCTCGCTCGACGGTTTCGCCATCGACGGCCGCGCCCCGGTGGTCGACGGCGTCGCCCTCGATCTCGATCTCGCGCAGGTCGACGGCGACCAGGTCGCCGGCACGGTGACGCTGTCGTCTCCGGTCAAGGGCGTCGGCTCCGACATCACCGGAAGCCTCGAGTTCGACACCCGCCTCTGCGAGCTCTTCCCCGTCGGCGGTTCGATCACGGTGACCGTCGACGGCGAGCCGCGGACGATCACCTTCAGCGACCGCTGCGACGGCGGCTACGGGGTGAACATTCCGTCGGCCGAGTTCTACCGCGCCGACCTGCGGGTGCGCGACTGCGGCGGCGCCTGGCAGACGGAGCACGAGGCGTTCCACCTCATCCAGGAGGACGGCGAGCTCGCCGCCGACCCGAGCGCCCCGGCCGCACTCGGTCGCGCACGCTGGTCGGCGACCGGCACCGTCGGCGCGAGCGACGCCACCGCGCGCTTCGCGCGCTCAGCCGGCAAATCGCCGGACGGCAGCCAGCGGGTCGGCTGGCTCCACGCCGCCCGGTCGAGCCCGGGCGGTGGCGTCGTCTACTACACCGGCCCCTACGGCTACGACATCGACGACGGCGCCTGCAGCGCGAGCTACTACCACGACCGCGATGACGCCGACTTCGAACCGGCGCTCCTCGAACCGTGCGACGGGCCGTGCACTCCGTGACCCGGACCCGGTGAGCTGCCCGCCGGGTCCTTGACGGCGCCCGAGATCGCGCGATAATCGAGCCACGCGGATCGCGCGGGCCGTGGTGGACCGCCGGTTGCTGCGGGGTGGGTGGGAGCGATCAACCCGAGACGACTCGGGGCATTCGCTCGCGCGCCCCGAGCCGGCACCAGGAGAATCATCGTGGCCGTCACCATCACCGGCGCCCAGCTCACCATCGAAGACATCGAGGCCGTCGCCCGCCGCGGCGAGACCGTCAAGCTCCACCCGGACGCCCTCGCGCGCATCGTCGCGTGCCGCACCTTTCTGGAAAACCGCATCGCGGCCGGTGAGATCATGTACGGCGTCAACACCGGGATCGGCGAGTTCTCCGAGGTGGTCCTCACCGACGAGCAGGTCCGGGAGTTCCAGAAGTACCTCATCTACAACCACGCCGCCGGGATCGGCGAGCCCTGTCCCGCCGACTGGGTCCGCGCCGCCATGCTGCTCAGAGTCAACGTCCACGCCCACGGCCACTCGGGCTGCCGGCCCGAGATCACGCGCACCCTGATCGCGATGCTCAACGCCGGGGTCACCCCGGTGGTCTGCCGCAAGGGCTCGGTGGGCGCCTGCGGCGACCTCGCGCCGATGTCGCAGATCGCGCTTCTGATGATGGGCGAGGGCGAGGCTTTCCACAAGGGCGAACGGATGAACGGCGCCGACGCCCTCGCCGCCGCCGGGATTCCGGTGCCGGGCCTCCAGGCCCGCGACGGGCTCGCCACCATCAACGGGTCGAATCTGACCACCGCCGTCGGCTGCCTCGCGGTCTACGACGCCGAGCGTTGGCTCAAGCAAGCCGAGATCGCCGCCGCCATGACGCTGGAGGCCCTCAAGGCCAACATGAAGCCCTACGACAACCGGCTTCACCGGCTGCGCGGCTTCGCCGGCGCGGTGGTTTCGGCCGACAACATCCGCAAGGTCCTCGACGGTTCGGATCTCCTCACCGGGAAGGAGAAGGTCAAGGTCCAGGACGCCTACTCCATGCGTTCGACCCCGCAGGTCATCGGCGCCGCCCGCGACCAGCTGCGGTGGACCAGGTCGCAGCTCGAGATCGAGGCCAACGGGGTCGGCGACAACCCCATCTTTCTCCCCAAAGATGAGGTCGTCCTCACCGGTGCCAACTTTCAGGGCACCCCGGTCAGCCTGCCGCTCGACACCCTCGGCGCCGCCATCACCATGATCTGCGTCCTCTCGGAGCGCCGCCTCAACCGGCTCACCAACCCGGCGCTGTCGGCCGGGCTGCCGCCGTTTCTGACCAGGGGCGCCGGGATGTTCTCCGGGCTCATGCTCAGCCAGTACACCGCCGACATGCAGATCGTCGAGCAGAAGATCCTCTCGGCGCCGGCCTATATCCAGTCGATCCCCGCCGCCGCCGATCAGGAGGACTTCGTCTCCATGGGTTTCAACTCGGCGCTCAAGACCCGGCAGATCCTCGATACCGCCTGCGGCGTGCTCGGGATCGAGCTCATGGCCGCCGCCCAGGCGCTCGACTTCCGCGATTTCACCCCGGGACGCGGCACCCTGGCCGGGAAAACCGCGGTGCGCAACCGGGTCGAGTTCCTCGACATCGACCGGCCGCTCCACCGTGACCACAACGCCATGGCCGAAGCCGTCGCCAAGCTCGAGATCCTCAAAGCCGTCGAGAACGAAATCGGACCCCTCGCGACTTGAGAAGCGATGGGAGGGGATGCCAGGCACCTTTTCGCAGCGAAAAGAGAGCCAGGCACCCTTCCCGCGTTCTCTCGTGTTTCGTCAAATCTCGATCGAAGGTACGGAGCCTGGCATCCGCTCCCATCGCGTTCACGGTGGCTACCCAGCTACAATCGACCCATGGCTCGGTTCCGTTTTCGTTGCAGTGAGTGCGGGCTCGAACTCGACCAGCGTCCGGGGCTCTATGTCTGCCCATCGTGTTCGGAGAACCAGCTGCCGGGTGGGGTCACGCGCGGGGTGCTCGAGATCGTCATCGAAGATCTCCCTACCCGCTGGCCCGACGCGCGGCCCGGGTCGGCGGAATTTCTGACCGCGTTCCTGCCCATCGACGATCCTCGTTACCTCCCTCCCCTGCCGGTCGGAGACACGCCGCTGATCGAAGCACCGGAACTTCGGCGTGAGTTGGCGATGGACCGCCTGTGGCTCAAGGACGACACCCGCAACCCGTCGGGCTCGACCAAGGACCGCGCCTCGCAGCTCGTCGTCGCCAAAGCGCTCGAAGCCGGCGCCGACACCATCGCAGCCGCGTCCACCGGCAACGCCGCCACCGCGCTCGCCGCGGTCGCCGCCTCGGCCGGTCTGCGGGCGGTGGTCTTCGTCCCGGCCGGAGCGCCGCCCGCCAAGCTGATCCAGATGCTGAGCTACGGCGCCGAAGTGCTGCCGGTGGCGGGAACCTACGACGACGCGTTCGAGCTCTCGCTGCTCGCCTGCGAGCGGTTCGGCTGGGTCAACCGCAACACCGCCTTCAACCCCTTCACCATCGAGGGCAAGAAGACCGCCGCGCTCGAGATCGCCGCCGCCATGGCGCCGGAGGCGCCCGATGCCGTCGTCGTGACCGCCGGCGACGGAGTCATCACCGCCGGGCTCGCCAAGGGTTTTGCCGATCTCGAGGCGGCGGGGCTCATCACGCGCCGACCACGCCTCATCGTGGTTCAGCCGGAAGGAACCGCCGCCATCGCCGCCGCCCTGCGCAGCGGCGCGGCCGGGATCGTGCCGGTCAGGGGCGCCGCCAGCGTCGCCGACAGCCTCACGGTGGAGGCGCCGCGCAACGCCGGCCTCTGCCTCCGCGAGGTCCGCGCGTCGGGCGGCGCGGGTGTCATCGTCAGCGACGAGGCCATCCTCGAGTCCATCCCCCGTCTCGCCCGACTCACCGGCGTCTTCGCCGAGCCGGCCGCCGCCGCCGCCCTCGCCGGTCTCGACACCGCCCTCGACGAAGGGCTGGTCGATCGCGACGAACGAGTGGTCCTCATGATCACCGGATCCGGTTTGAAGGACGTCGCTGCGGCCGGGCGGGCGCTCGAGATGCCCGCACCCATCGCACCGACGATGGACGCCGTCATGAAGAGGCTCGCTTCGTAGCGGCGGAGCTCTCCGGGCGGTGGCGGCGTATCTTCGAAGAGGCCTCTGCGGTCGCTGCGGCCTCTTCCAACCGCCATGGCCGCCAGGATCGCCGCAAAGCGAGAATCCGATCTTGACCATCCATCTCATTTACAGATGGAATTCGCGTTCAACCCGCCCGCCATTCACGAATTCCGTTACAATCCAAAAGTAGAAACGGCGACGATGAACAAGGTTGCGCACCCGAACTGAGTTGTTCATCGGGATTCCATGGACTTGGACATGCGCCTGCGGTGATGACGTTGGAGGAGGTCGAGTCGTGGAGACGACCTGGCGTCTGTGGGGCCATTCGACGGAGAGCGACACGGATCTCCGCTTCGGGAGCGGAACCCACATTCTCGGTTGCGCACCGGATGTCGATCTGGTGGTCAACCACCCCACGGTCTCGCGCCGGCACGCCCGATTCGAGGTCAGCGATCGCGGCCTGACCATCGAGGACCTCCAGTCGACCAACGGGACGCGCGTCGACGGCAAACGAATCGAACGCGAGGTCCTTGTCCAAGGCAGGACGGAACTCAAGCTGGGTGGGTTGAAGCTGTCGGTTGAACCCGTACCGACCCGCAAGGTCTCACCTCAGCCGGATCCCGACGATGCCTTGAGCTCCGGCGAGTCCGTCCTGCTCGGTCCCGCCACGGTGGGTTTTCTCCGGTCCGCCGGCGAGGAGGTCTGCTTCGGCTCGGGCGATGTAGTGGTCCGCCGGGGTGAGCAGCAGGAATATTTCTACGTCGTGATCGAAGGCGTCGTGGAGCTCTCACTCGGCGATGGCGAGACCCGTCGTCCTCCGTTGGCGCGGCTCGGGGAGGGCGGCATCTTCGGCGCCGAATCCGTCTTCGCCAAGGGGGGTGCCGCGGTCGACACCATCGCCGTAACCGATGTGCGGCTGCTGCGCTACCCTGGCGCGTCCCTTCCTTCGGCGCTCCAGGAGTCGGCCTCGCTCAGGCGCAAGATGCTCGGCGGCATCGCCCGCAACGTCCACAAGGCGACCGCCGATGCTCTCGATTCACAACGGGACAAGGAAGCCATCGCCCGACTCGTCCAGGGCGACAATGATCCGGACACCTTCGTGGCGGTCTCCGCCCGTTCGAAGACCATCGGAAAGCAGATCAAGAAATCCGCTCTTTCGATCAGCCCGCTCCTGCTCCTGGGTGAGGACGGAACCGGCAAGACCCTGGCCGCCCGTTTGATTCACGATGATTCGGCGCGGGCGTCCGGTCCGCTCATCGCCGTCAACTGCCGCGACCTCGCCCCGGGAAGGGCGGCCGAGCTCATCCTGGGGGAAGATCTCGGGGGCAGCCTGCCGACCCGCGACCACTCGAGCGGCGGCGTTCAACTCGCCCACGGCGGCACCCTGGTGCTGCGCGGCGCCGACCGTCTCCTGCCCTCGGTGCAACAGCTGCTCGGTTCGTTCCTCATGCGAAACAAGGATCGCATCCCCGGATCGTTCCCCGACACCCGAGTCATTCTGACCGCCCGCGAGGCATCGCCGCCGGTAGAGAACCGCGACGGGTTGGTCTCGTCCATCACCGATGCCTGCGACGATGTGATCAGCCTGCCGCCCCTGGTCCAGCGGCCCAAGGACATCATGCCGCTGGCCGAAGAGTTCCTCAAACGGTACGGCTCGGATCCGCCGACCATCACCGAAGGGGCCCGTCAGGCGTTGCTGTCGCTGACCTACCGGCGACGCAACGTCGCCGAGCTGCGCGAAGTGATCGATCTCGCCGTGCGGGTCGCCGACGGACCCGAGATCCTCTCCGAACACATTTTCGGCGGCGTCGGCGAAGACTCGCTTCCGCCTGGCGTCGACATCACCGCCACGCCGCTCATGCAGCGGCTGCTCGCGCGCAGCGGCCTGCCGGTGCTGCGGGCGTCGGCGCTGGCCGGTTTCGCCGCCGTCATCGTGCTCTGCATGGCGTTTCCCCTGACCCACGCCGGCAACATCGCCAACAGCCTCATCTGGTCGGTCTGGGAACCGACCGTGTTTGCCCTCTTCTTCCTCGCCGGTCCGGTGTGGTGCACCATCTGTCCTCTCTCCACCGCCGCCAATCTGGCCAAGAAGGCACGCACGACGGATCGCCCGCCGCCGAACTGGGTCGTCAAGCACGGACCCTGGTTGGCCATCGTCGGCTTCGCCCTCATCGTCTGGGCGGAGCGCGTCTACGACCTGCTCGTCAATCCGGTGGCGTCGGGCCTGCTCCTCGTCGTCCTCATCGCCCTCGCGGTGGGCTTCGGGGTGTTCTTCAAGCGGGAGGTCTGGTGCCGCCACCTCTGCCCCCTGGGCCGGCTCGGCACCGTTCTCGCGCCGGCGTCGCCGCTCCAGTTGACTGCGAGACCGAGCGTCTGCGCCTCGTCATGCACGACCCACGTCTGTTACAAGGGGACCCCCGAGCTCTCGGGCTGTCCGGTCTTTCACCACCCGTTGGAAGGTAAACAGGCCTACCGCTGCAAGCTCTGTTTCGGTTGTCTCCACGCCTGTCCCCACCACTCGGCGAACCTCCAGATCAGACCGCCGTTGGCGGCCACCTGGCGGCTCGACGCAGGCGCCAAGGACCTCGCCCTGTTCGCCACCACCGTGACCCTCCTCGCCCTCGCCTGGGTCGCGGCCCGCGCCTTCGAGGTGCTCCACGACCCGGTCCGATTCAGCGTGCTCACCATCCTGGTTTTCGTGGCCGGCGTCTCGCTCCACCAGGTGATCATGGCGCTCGCAGTCAGCCACCGACGCACCGAGATCATAATCAGGATCACCATGACCTTGATGATCCTGGGTTGGGCCGCGCTGATGACCGGGCAGCTCGCCAACGTCGCGTTTTTCGACCAGGCCAGCGTGACCATCGCCCCACCGTCGTGGTTCCAGGGCTGGCCGACCCTCGAGTTCAGCCTGCTGGCCGCCCTCCAGGTCTTTGTCGTGCTCGCCGGTCTTGCGCTGGCGCTGATCTCGCTCGGCCAGGTCAATTTCAGGGGCAGCACCTTCTGGACCCGGATCGGTCGGCGCGCGATTCCCGTCGTCTTCGTGGCGTACTCCGCGTCGGTGCTGTGGCTGCTGTTGCGCTGAAAAATGACGACCGTCGACTGAAATTTTGCATAATTGTTCAACCATGGACGCGAATGGTTGACTCCCGTGCTATCATCCGCTCAAATGCAAATCAAACGAACAGACAGATCACTCGGGGGGCGCGGGAGGTTGGAGATGAGACTCACTATCATTTTTGTGCTGGCGGTTCTGGCGCTGGTGCCCGCCCCGGCCACGGCGCAGCAGGCCGGGGAGAACATCAACGTGCTCCCGGTCGTCTTTCCGAACGACGATCCCGACTGGGAGCTCAAGGGCGACGGCTACCTCCAGCGCCAGGTGGAACCCTCCATCGCCGCCTCGACCCGCAACCCCGATCACCTCGTTGCGTTCTTCAACGACTACCGGGCGGTTGACATCGCCGACGACGTCGGGCTCGGCGAGACCGAGACCATGGTCGCGCTGGTCACCACGGCGCGGACCATCATGATGGCCGCCTCGTGGATTTCGCTACCCGAGATTCACCTGCCGCCGATGGCCGCGGCCGAGGCGTGGGTCGGGATGAGCCGCTCGTATGACGGCGGGCTCACCTGGAGCGGCGCGTTCCTGCCCGGCGGGCCTTTCGACGCCTCGCCGGCATCGCTCGCAGCACCGGTCCGCGGCCTCCAGGCCGCCACCGACCCGGTGGTGGCGCCCGGTCCGTGCGGCAAGTTCTACGTCGTCTTCATGGCCTTCACCCGCGGCCACGAGAGCAAGCTCGTCGTCGCCCGCTATCAGGATCTCAACAACAACGAGGGCGGCGACTCCATCGTCTATCGGGGAATGACGGTCGTCGAGTCGGGCAACAACGCCACCAACGGCTACTTCCTCGACAAGCCCGACATCGAGGTCGACATCTTCCGCGAGCCCAACGCGGACCTCTGCGCCGACCGGGTCTACGTCAGCTACTCGACCTTCAACGGCCTCGACAAGGACGGCAAGTTCCAGAGCAAGGTCAGCTTCGCTCGTTCCACCGACGGCGGCGTGACCTTCACGCCGCAAAAGCTCAATCCGCCCTACAACCAGAACCAGGGCTCGGCGCTCGCCGTCGACCCGAGGGGCGGCAAACCGACCACCACCGGCGGCGGAACCATCTACATGATCTGGCGCCACTTCTGGGCGCCGGACGCGATCCTCATGGTCAAGTCCACCGACTACGGCAGGAAGTGGAGCAAACCGGTCGTCGTCACCGGCACCATGGTGCCCATGGCGGCGTTCGACCAGCCGACGATTTCGACCACCGGCGCGCCGCTCAGCGCCACACCGAATTACGGCTTCCCCGAGGTGGCCTTCCGCTCCAACGGCTTCCCCACCGCCGCGGTGACCGATCAGGGCACGCTCTTCGCGGCCTGGCAGGAGCGGGTCGGGATCGACCCTGACGATGAGTTGACCTTCAAGAAGCCCCTTGACGGCGGATCGCCGCGGATCGTCGTCGTTCGTTCGAACAACGGCGGCAACAGCTGGACCGACATTCACGGCAACCCAGGAAATCGACTCGCGGTAGACATGGCCGATCGCGACACCGGCGCGGCGCCCAAACCCGGTTTCGGCACCCTTTTCGAGGAACGCTCGTCCGGACCCCAGGTCATGCCCAAGCTCAGCTTCGGCGGCGGCCGGCTCATGCTCGCCTACTACGAATCACGAGGCCGGATCGACAACTATGGATCCGGAACCTACGCAGAGTCGATCGAATCCGACGCCGACACAGGTGCTTCTGCGGTCTTCATCAGCGGCTACGACCGGGTGCTCGACCTCCGGGCGGCGCTGCTCGACCCGGCCACCGGCGACCTGTTGAACCCGGGGTCGACGACCCAGGTCTCGCGCTACCCGATCCGCGCCGGCGCCGACCTCTCCGACGGTGAGGACTTCACCGACGTTGCGGCGGTGAACTCACCGTGCAGCCCCGATTCGGGCGAGCCGGATCCCGGCGAGGACCCGTATCCTCCCTGTATCCGCCAGGTCAACCGGGTCAACGCGCCGCAATCGGCGGCCGGGACCTCGCCCTTCATCGGCGACTATGTGGACCTTGCGCCCCTGGCCCAGTTCACCTTCGACGACGGGGCCTGGCGCTGGGCGACGGGCGCCGGCGACGTGCCCTACCAGGGCTTCCACTCCATCTTCGCCGACAACCGCCACCTCATCCCGCCGCCGGGACCCTACGAGTGGGAGGGATACCAGTTCTACACCACCCCGTTCGACGACCAGTGCGAAAACGCCGGCTCGCGCAACACCGATGTCCTGACTTCCAAGGTCGATGCCGGGCTCGTGCTGAGCGCGCCGACAAGCTACAAGCAGCTCGGGTTCCAGCGCGGGTTCCCGATCTCGATCAGCAATGAGACCGGCGACACGCAGAGTTATTTCATCGAGATCACCGAAGGCTTCAATGGAGCGTCATTTGTCCGGAACAACCCGGACAACGACTCGGGCGAGATCGAGATTTTCGCCCATTCCGGCACGGCGCTGATGGTCTATGTCGAAGACTGGGCCACACCACCGATCAAGATCCGGGTTTCCCAGACGACCTCGTGCTCCTCGCCCGACTGCCCGAGCGGAACGGTGACCCTCAACCTCGATCCGGCCAACCCGCCGGTCGCCGCCCTCGACGGTTTCGAGGATGCCCAGTACCCGGAGATCACCGATCCGTTCGTGATCAACCCCTTCGTGATCAACGACGGCGCGGCGAACCCCTTCGTGATCAACCCCTTCGTCATCAATCCCTTCGTCATCAACCCCTTCGTGATCAACCCGTTCGTCATCAACCCGTTTGTCATCAACCCATTCGTGATCAACCCCTTTGTCATCAACAGCTCCCTCGGGGAGATCACCGCGGTGACCGACACCACCTGGACGGTGACCGCCGGGGAGAGCAACACCGCCTCGAGCTATCTGCCGCTCATCAACATCGACAACGCCCAGGCCTACCTCGATGCCGGCTATGCCTTCCAGCTCATCGTCTACAAGGGATCGCTCTACGGCGGCCTCAACGGCTGCGGCGCGGTCAACGTGGCCCAACCGCAGATCCTGGCCAATGTCATCCAGGATCCCCAAGACGACGTCAACAATCCGTTCGTGATCAACCCGTTCGTCATCAATCCCTTCGTGATCAACCCCTTCGTCATCAACCCCTTCGTCATCAACTCGACCTTCACCATGGCGCCGTCGGATGATTACACCCCGGACGGCACCACCGAGGCGCCGCCGGCGTCGAGCGACGTCAAGGTCACCCTCCGGGCGTTCAAGCTCGGCACCAACCTCAAGGTGGAAGGCGGTCTGGTCTACGACCCGTTGGTGGACCCGCCGAGCCTGGTGGTCGTGCCGCTGCCCTGCGATCCCGACAACCCGGTCAACTGCAACGTCGCCTCGAACGCCCCCGATCTCGTCGCTGAGAATGTCAACACGACACCGGTCGAGGCCGCGGCGGGCGGCACCCTGGCCGGCTTCCCCGCCGGCGGTTGGACGCTCCACAACGTAGGTAACGGCGATGCGAATGCGGAGAACGGTTTCCTGAACCACGGATTCCACATTTGTCCCGAGACTGAGATCGATCGTCTGTTGTCGCTTCCAAATTCGGAGAAGGAAACCCTCGACCTCTTGATCTGCACACCGATCGCCGAATCGCTACCGAATGTCGATTGCGAGAGTCTTCCGACACCGACGGAATGCACGACCCTGGCGTTCGGTAGCTCCGAGACGTTCGGTCCCATCGACCTCAGCATCCCGATGATCGGTCCCGGCACCTACTCGCTCGTGCTCTATGTCGACGACACCCTCGAGATCTCGGAGAAGAACGAGGTCAACAACTGGGTGGCGGTCCCGCTGACCATCATCAACCCGGCCCCGATTGCCGACGATCTCTCCTTCAATATCGACGAGGACTGGGTGTTGACGGAGTTCCTCGTCGCCCACGACACGCCCGGCGAGAGCCTCACCTACTCGATCACGACCGAGCCGACGAACGGCTCCGTGACCCTCGACGATCCCGCCAGCGGCGCCTTCACCTACACCCCGACCGCGAACTACAACGGGCCGGACAGCTTCACCTACCTCGCCAACGACGGCGTTTCGGACTCGAACATCGCCACCGTGACCATCACCGTCGACCCGGTCAATGATGCGCCCACCATGAGCAACGTCAGCGTCACGGTCGACGAGGACGGGTCCGTCGAGGGCGCCATGGACGCCAGTGACGTCGACGGCGACACCCTCACCTACTCGATCACGACACCACCCACCGAGGGCCAGGCGACCATCGACGCCGGCACCGGTATCTTCACCTACACCCCGAATCCGAACCTCAACGGAACCGACTCCTTCGCCGTCGAGGTCGGCGACGGCACGCTCACCGCCGGCGCAACCGTGTCCGTGACCGTGACAGCGGTTGCGGACGCGCCTGTGGCGCAGAACGGTTCGGTCTCGACCGCTGAGGACACCCCGGTCGACGGCGCCCTCTCGGCGACGGACGCGGACGGCGACGTGCTGAGCTTCTCGCCGGTGACCGGCGCAGCCAACGGCACGGTAGTCATCGTCTCCGGCGGCGCCTTCACCTACACGCCCGCCGCCAACTTCAACGGCACCGACAGCTTCACGTTCAGGGCATTCGACGGCGGCCTGTACTCCGATCCGGCAACCGTGACCATCAACGTCACCCCGGAAAATGACCCGCCGGTGGCCGTGGACGCCGCCTTCGAGGCTCTCGAGAACACGCCGCTCAACGGCGTTCTCGTCGGGTATGACGTTGACGCCGGGGACTCCGTGAGCTTCGCGCTCGGGACCGGACCGACCTCCGGCATCGCGGTCGTCGATCCGGCCACCGGGGCCTTCACCTACACACCCGGACCGAGCTTCATCGGCATCGACAGTTTCACCTTCGTGGTTTCCGACGGCTCGGACGCTTCGGCCGCGGGGACCGTCACCATCAACGTCATCGACCCGGTCCCCAACTGGAGCTTCATCGGCTTCAGCACGCCGTGGCGGCCCTACGTCGCGATCAACGCCGGCTCGGCACTGCCGCTGAAGTGGTACTACGCCGACGCGGTCACCGGGCAGAAGGTACCCAGCTACGTCGTCCCGAACCTGCTCGAAATCACGGCCACCGGATTCGCCGCCTGCGACGCCGGAGGCAACCCGGTCGGCGCCCCCATCGCCATACTCGACCTGCCCGAGGACGCGGGGCAGTCCGACCTTCGCTACAACGGCGGCGATTGGCAGCTCAACTGGGACACTTCGAACCAGGCGAAGGGTTGCTATTTCCTGAAGATCTACCACCCCACCACGAACCAGATCAACACCAGGAACGCCCAGGGTGAGAAGCTGGCCATCGTGCTCCAGTAGCCCATCCGTCGATCATCAACTGGTGGCGCCGCGTCAGCGGCGCCACTTTTTTTTCGTGCAGGGGCCAAGGGGCAGGGGTAGCGACCACGACACCGTTGCGAGCACGCGGGAACAAGCCTGCCCCGGGGCGCGCCGGGTTTGACGATGTGCCCCAGAAGCCTGCCGGCTCTGCGCCCCGTCCCGCACATTGTCATACCGGGCAACCCTCGCGGCACAACCTCCCGGTGCATCTCTCCCGGCAGCGAAACAGGCCGCCGGAGGCGACCCGGAAGGCCGGAGCCGAAGGAAGCCGCTGCCCTTCCCGCATCATTGCTGGTTGGTGCCAAAACGCAACGGAATCCTGCAGGCGGGACGCCCGCACCACAACGGACGGCCCGGAAGGCAGGGCTCAAATACAACCGTAGGCGGCTCCTTCAGGGCCCGCCTCAGAGTCGTCACGGGAAGCCAGCGTCAGCGACTTCCCGTTCTGCTCCACCGACCGCGACGGCGGTGATGCCCTCGCGCTCTTTGCGGTTCAACCCTGCGATGGTGCGATCCGCGCCTTCGCATCCTCGGCAAGCTCATCGGGAGTGTCGGCCGCCTTGCGCAGCCCGAGGTACCGGCCGTAGAGCTCCATCGCCGATGCCCGGCTGCCCATGGCCTCCTGGGTCCGGGCGAGCCAGTACAGGGCGGGCGGGAAGTGGCGCAGGGTCGCGCTGTCGACCAGGAAGACATCGGTGATCTCGCCCTTACGGCGGAGGCACAGATCGAGCTCGTCGAGGGCCTCGGGGTAGTGTCCGGCCTCGAAGTAGGCGCGGCCCATGAGGTAGTGGGCGAACCAGAAGTCGTACTCCTGCCATGCCTGGCGGAACTCGCGGATGGCCGCGGGCAGGAAGCCCTCGTGCAGCGCCCGCTCGCCGCGGAGCAGGCCGGCGAGGGCGGTGGTCTGGCTCTGGAGCTTGTCGTCGAGCTGGCCGGCGATCGCATCCATCCCGTCGGCGTCGCCGGCGAAGAGCAGCACCCGGGCGGCGAGGTAGAGCACGCTGTCGTGCTTGCTGAGCTCCACCGCCCGCCGGGCGGTTTCGCGTGCCCGATCCGCCTCGCCGCGCGCCAGATCGGCCTCGGCCAGGGCCACCAGCATGGCGGCTTTCTCGAACGGATTCTCAGACGCCTCGATGGCCGGCTCGAGAACCTCGACGGCCGCTCGGTAACGGCCGAGGACCATCTCGAGATCGGCGCTGCCGATGGGGGCAAGGGACGAACCCATCCCACCTTCGGGTCCGAGGACGTCGAAGGCGCCGCGCGCCGTCTCGAAGTCGCCGGCGGCCATGGCCGAACGCCCGAGGGTGAACTTGGCATACCCGAAGGCCGGGTTCTGCTCGAGCACCATCTTCGACTCGTCGATGGAGGTCTCGAAGTCGCCGGCGTACATGGCGTACATGGCGTAGTTCATCCGCTTGATCACGTTGTTGGGGTCGAGCTCAACCGCCTCGGCGCCGGAGGCGACCGCCTTGTCGAAGTTGCGCATGCTGAGATAGGCGAAGGCGAGGTTGGAGTGCCCCCCGCCGTCGGCCGGGAAGAGCGCGACGAGGGTCTCGTAGTTCTCGATCGCCTTCTCGTAGTTGTGCGAAACCAGCAGGTAGTAGCCGCCGAGAGTCCGGTAGCGTTCGCGCTCCGACATCCGGTCGAGGTGTTGGAGCGCCTTCTGATAGCTCTCCTCGGCCCGTTCCTCCTGGCGGAGGTTGCCGTAGACCACACCCATCCCGGCATAGGCCCGGCCGAACTCCGGGTCGAATTCGACGGCCGCCTCGTAGGACTTCAACGCGTCCTCGAACCTGCCCTGAACCGAGAGATCCTGGCCCTGGGCATAGGCCCGCATGGCGTCGAGGGACGCGGTGGTGAAGGTCTCCGCCGCCGCCAGCCGATCGCTCTTGGGCGTCGAGTCGCCGAGATCGCCGCGGAGCTCGGCGGCGACTTTGGCGACCGCGGCGAGCACGCCATCCTTGTCGCCGGCGGACGCCCTGGCCGACGCCAACGGCCGGCCCCCGCCCGCATCGACCCCGGGATCGAGGGCTTTGACCGAGACCGTGTATCCCCCGTCGTCGCCGGCGATGGAGCCCACGAGAATCACGCTCACGCCCTCACGCCTGGAGACCAGCCGAGCGATGTTCTCGTCGAGCACACTGCCGGGCTGGATTTGCTCGGCGATCTTGCGGGCGTTGGCCGACGGGAAGGCGCTGATGAACGACGCGCCCTCCATGGAGATCGCGAGGGTCTGTTCCAGGGCCCCGTCGAAGGCCGCATCGCCGGTCTCGTTGAGGAAATCGGCGACCAGGACCGAGATCGGTTCGCTCTCACCGGCGGGCCCCCTCAGCGACGCCAGCCACCACGTTCCACCCACCAACACCACCAGCAGAGCGGCGGCGGCGGCCATGAGCCTGCCGGTGAGCAGCCGCTTGACCGGGAGGGGGTGGCCTTCGGCATCGAGGCGATTCAAAGCGTCCTCCAACTCGGCGGAGGTCTGGAACCGGGCCTTGGGGTCGGGGTCGAGGCAGCGCGAGACGATCTCGTCGATGGGCTCGGGAATCGCGGCATTGATGGAGCGCGGAGGTGGCGGCGCCTTCTCGACACGACCGTGGAACTCACTGATGGCGCTGGCCGCCTTCTCGATCCGGCGGCGACCGACCAGAAGATCGTAGAAGATCAAACCGAAGGCGTAGATATCGGCCCTTTGGTCGACCTCCTTGTGGGCACTCATCTGCTCGGGGGCCATGTACTGCAGGGTGCCGACGATGCCGCCGGCGGCGGTTTCACCGATCGCGTGCGCGTGCGCCCTGACGCTCGAATCCCGGGTCCCCTTGAGCGAGTCGACATCGATGGTCCCGGACGACTTGGCGATCCCGAAATCCATGATGTAGCTCTCACAGGTGGCGGACTCGACCATGATGTTGGCGGGTTTGAGGTCGCGGTGGACGACGCCCGCCGCGTGCGCGGCCACGAGACCCGACAGCGCCGGGCGGAGGATCCTGAGCGCATCGGGAACGCTGAGCGTTTTCTCGCGGCGTTGGATGTGGGCGAGATCCTCCCCGTCGATGTAGGTCATGGTGATGAACTTGACACCGTCGATCTCGCCGAGATCATGAATCCTGACGACGTTCTTGTGCGTCACCTGGCGGGCGAGAAGGAGCTCCCGCTTGAATCTCCGGTCGAGCTGCCGGGTCATGGCGGGGTCGGCGGTCGCCTCGGTCCGGACCACCTTGAGCGCAACCGGAATGTCGACCTGCGTGTCCCACGCCTTGTAGACCGCACCCATACCGCCGAAACCGAGGAGCGCATCAATCCGATATCGGTCGCCGAAGGCGGCACCGACCTCGAGCGGCCCGCCGGTTGCGGCGGACGAAGCACCAGGGCCGGCCGAGTCCACGGTGTGATCCATCTCGTCGCCAGGCACGTGGTCCAGACCCAGGGTGTGGTCGTGCTCGTAGGTATGGGTGGAAAATTCCCCACTCCAAGAGTCTTCGCGACACACCACGGTGCCGTCGGCGGGCCCGTCAGGCACCGTCAACCCGGCCCCGCACCGGGTGCAACAGCCCTTCTCGCCCGGGCCTTCAAAACCACAGGCCGGGCAGATCACGGACCAACCTTACGGTCACGAGCGGTATCGATTCTCACGGATGGCGGATGGTGAGTCCCGACTCGATTCGTCGTTCCCGTCACGGTGGAGCGTTCGCCGGATGGATCGATCATCAATAACATCAATGTACTCTTGGCGACCATCATAACCCGCACCGTCACGCGATGATTTCCCGATCCGCAGGGTTGACGGGACTCAATCAGGACTACGGGCCGATCGCACCCGTCGCGCGGCCTGCTCACCGAGATTGTTGATCCCGGCTTCGAGCTCCTGCCGGCGGATCTCCACCTCACTCTCGGTGAGGTCCTTGGAGATCTCGACGGGCTCACCGACTTCGACGGCGACGCGGGTGAAGGGCAACGGAACCGAGAGACGGTCCCAGGTCTTGAGACGAACGGCGCGCTTCGGTGCGGCGGCGAGGGGAACGACCTTCGCATCGGTGAGCTGAGCGAGGACGACCGCGCCCTTTTTACACCGGTGATACGGGCCCCTGGGTCCGTCGGCGGTCACCACCGGCGAGCCCCGGTGCTTGACGATGACCCGATAGAGCCCCCGGATGGCCTTGGTGCCGCTGCGGGTTGCCGAGCCGCGCACCGTCCGGCCGCCGATGACATTGAGGAGCTTGACCGCGTACTCGCCGTCCATCGACGGGCTCACGAGATAGGTCACGCCGACTCCCCGGTCGGTGAGCCGGGACAGATACCAGGGCATCATGAAGAGATCACCGTGCCAGAAGGCGAGCACCATGGGCTTGCCCTGTGCGGCGAGGTCGCCGAGTCCGCCATCGCCGCGGATCTCGAAACGGTAGGTCCACCACATGAACCGGATGAGCCCGACGAGGATGGGTGCGGTGAGGCTGTAGGCGAGGCGGCGCACGGGCGTCATGCGTCGCTTGGAGACCGTTTCGGGCGGCCCCTCCTTTCGCGTCGATGAAGCTGCGTCTGCCGTCATGGTTCAACCGTCCCGGATCGTAGCATTGACTCGGTTTGGACGTCACCGACGGGGTCCTTTCGTCGCGCTTCCCGTGACGATGCCAGGCACGCGACATTGTTCGCGACGAACGATGTCGGAGCCAGGCACCTCCGGCGCACGATTTCTCTTGCTAACCCGGAGCCCTAGAGACGGCTTCGAGAGAATGAAGGACCGGTCTCGAGCGGACGCGCCGTCCTTGATCATTGTTCGGCATCCGCCCGACCCGGCCGCCACTCGGTACATCCTGCCGAACAATGATCAAGGGGGGCACTCACGGGCACTACAATGGTGGTCATGCAGAGAGCATCGCGGATCACGGTCGTCACCGGCGGGTTGTTGGTGGCAACCGCCTGGGTGGCGGGGACCTTCGGCCCCATGGGACGGTACCAAGACATCATTGACACCCTCGCCGAGGCCGTTGCGATGCTCCTGGTGATCCTCGCCTGGCGATACCGGCGGGACCGTCTGGCGATCGCCGCCGCGGTCGTGGCCGGCGCGAACTTCATGGTCAGAACCGAGCTCGCCGCCCCGGGAAACGGCGACGCCGGCGCCATCCTCGCCGTCTTCATCTCCGTCGATCTCTGTCTCCTCGCCCTGACCCGGGACCGCCCGCTGTGGCGACCGCCTTGGGTCATCTGGCTTGCCGTACTGGGATCGCAGTCATTGTTCACCGGCTGGGGTATCCGGACGATCGACCATGCCTCGATCGACTGGCTCGCCACCCCGCATCTGCCCTTGGCGGCACTGGCCGGCTGCGCGGTCGTCACCGTTGCGACGTTTCTTGTCCGACGATCCTCATTCGAAGGCAGCCTGATATGGGTCGTCATCGCCTGTCTCGCCGCCCTACTCAGCCACCGTGGTCCCGACCCCGCGACCCTCCTCTTCGCCGCCGCGCAACTCACGCTTCTCGTCGGGCTCTTCGAGGACTCCTACCGGCTCGCCTTTCACGACGAGCTCACCGGGCTTCCCGGCCGGCGCGCGCTCAACGAGGCCATGAGAGGCCTCGGCGGCGCCTTCACAATCGCCATGGTCGATATCGACCACTTCAAAAAATTCAACGACCGCCACGGCCACGACGCCGGCGATCAGGTGCTGCGGATGGTCGCCGACCACCTTGCAGGAACCGACGGCGGTCGCGCCTACCGCTATGGCGGCGAGGAGTTCACCATCGTTTTCCCCGGCAAGGACGTGGCCGAGGTTCGCGAGGACCTCGACCTGCTGCGGGTGTCCCTCGCCGACCGCAAGTTTGCCCTGCGCGGGCCGGACCGGCCGAAAACCAGGCCCGACAAACCGAAGAAAAAGGCGGGCCCCGCCAAGCGTGTCACCGTGACCGTCAGTATCGGAACCGCGAGCTCCAGCTCCCGCCGCCGTTCCCCCGCGTCGGTTCTCACGGCGGCGGACAATGCGCTCTACCGGGCGAAGCGCTCGGGCAGGAATCGAGTCGTTGCCGCCGGGGATCGGCTCGCGAGGGGCAAATAGGCCGCCGCGGGTCCTTCACCCGTGGTGCCGGGTGGAGTACCATTCCAACCCGGGGCCGCACCCTCCGCGGTCCTTCAAATCGAGAGGAGATCACAGTGAAAAAGAGGTTTTTGAGCGTGCTCGCGGCGATGGCGCTGGTGACCGGCGCCGTGGCGGCCGAGGAAACCGAACAGCTGCAGTGGGAGAATCGAAACGACATCCCCACTGCCTACCGCTGGAACATCACCGACATCCTGCCCGACGAGGCGGCCTTTGACGCCACCGTCGCAAAGGTCGAGGAGATGCTGCCGAAGCTGACGGCGTACCGGGGTCGGCTCGGCGAGAGCCCCGACGTCCTCGCCGACGCCTTCGATCTCTTCAACGAGATCCAGAAGGCCACCGAGGATGCGTTTGTGTGGGCCAATCAACGCCAGCACACCGACACCCGCGACCAGGCGGCCAACGCGACGCAGGCGAAGTCCCGCACCCTGATCGGCAAGGTCGGCGAGGCGTCCTCGTTTCTCGCCCCGGAGATCGCTCAGATCCCGGCCAAGTCCATCGAGTCGTTTGTGAAGAACGAGCGTCTCGCCACCTACCGCCATGTCATCGACGACATCGTGCGCACTGCCGCTCACATCCGTTCGTCCGAGGTGGAGCAGGTCCTTGCGGCGTCATCTCAGCTCCAGGGATCACCGAGTCAGACCTACTCGAGCCTCACCGATGCCGACATCGTCTGGCCTCAGATCAGCGGCCCCGACGGCGGCGAGGTGACCGCGACACCCTCGCTTTTCTACACCTTCCTCTCGAACCCCGATCGCAAGCTTCGGCGTGATGCCGCGCTCGCGATCTTCAGCACCTTCGACGGCTACGGCAACACCCTCGCGAGCACCCTCGGAGCGTCGATCCAGAAGGACATCTGGAACGCGCGGACCCGGAACTACACCTCGTCGCTCGAGGCCGCCCTCGACGCCGACAACGTCCCGCGAATCGTGCCCGACGCCATGGTCGCGGCGGTCCACGCGAATCTCGACGCCATCCACCGCTATGTCGCGCTGCGACAGAAGGTGCTCGGTCTCGAGGACTATCACATCTACGACATGTACGTGCCCATCGTCCCCGAAGGCAAGGCAAGCTACACCTTTGACGAGGGCTGGGCGATGGCGATGGCGTTCTGGACCGAGACCTTCGGCGAGGAGTACGCCGCGGTCGCCGAACGCGGCCGCAGCGAGCGCTGGATCGACGTCTACGCCAGCACCGGCAAACGGGGCGGCGCCTACTCCTGGGGAAGCTACAACTCCCACCCCTACCTCTTCCTCAACTGGGGCGGCAAGCTCGAAGACGTCTTCACCCTGGTCCACGAGATGGGTCACTCCATCCACAGCTATCTCGCCAATGCCGAGCAGCCCTACCACCTCTCGAACTACTCGCTCTTCGTCGCCGAGATCGGTTCGGTGGCGTCGGAATCGCTCTTCTTCGAGTGGATGCTCGACCGCGCGGACACTCCCGAAGCAAGGCTGGAACTGCTCAACCACCGGCTCAACAGCATCACGGGCACCTTTCTCCGCCAGCTCTTCTTCCACGAGTTCGAGACCGCAGCCCACGCCATGGCCGAGCGCGGCGAGCCCATCACCAAGGCATCGCTGGGCGAGATCTGGGGCACTCTCTGGACCACCTACTACGGCCCGGCGGTGACCCTCGACGAGGCCTACAAATCCGGTTGGGCGCGGATCCCCCACTTCTACCGCACTTTCTATGTCTGGAAGTACGCGTCCTCCTTCGCGGCGGGCGAGGCCATCGCAGGCCGCTTCCGCAACGGCGACACCACCGCGGTCGACGACTACCTGGCGTGCCTCAAGCTCGGCGGCAGCGTCTACCCCATGGACGCCATCAAGCGGGCCGGCGTCGATCTCACCGATCCCGAGGTCATCGGGACCGTGATGGTGCGTTGGAACGAGATTCTCGATGAAATGGAGCGCCTGCTGCTGGCCGAATAGCCCGCACCGGATCCGCATCACCACCCGCCGGCTGCCGCCGGCGGGTTTTTTGTGGACGCGGCCTCTCCGTTGCGAGAACATGAGACCGAGTCTGGAGATACCGTGCCCCCCAAACTGCTGCTCTATCAACCGCGATGCGCCTTCTTCACCATGCCGCTCGGCCCGCTGGCGGTGGCGTCCGCAGCGGATCGAGAGCGCGTGCGGCCGATGATCATCGACGGCCGGCTCGAGGCCGACCCCATGGCGGCCATCGAACCCCACCTCGACGAAGCGATCTGCTTCGGTGTCAGCGTGCTCACCGGCGCGCCCATCGACGAAGCGTTGATGATCAGTCGCAGGGTCAAGGCACATCGCCCCGACCTCCCCGTAGTCTGGGGCGGCTGGCACCCTTCCCTGTTTCCCCTCGAGGTCCTCGCCGAGGCCGACTGCGTGGATGTGGTGGTGCGCGGCCAGGGCGAGCGATCCATGCAGGACCTGATCGGGTGTTTCGCAAAAGGCGGCGATCTCTTCGGTGTCGCCGGCATCGCCTTCAGAGAGAACGGCGAACCGAGAATGACGGCGACGAGGCCTCTCGAACCCTACGAAAGGCTG
Source organism: Acidobacteriota bacterium (assembly GCA_024641545.1). Lineage (GTDB taxonomy): Bacteria > Acidobacteriota > Thermoanaerobaculia > Thermoanaerobaculales > Sulfomarinibacteraceae > JAHECW01. Next base: position 28,138 of record JAHECW010000013.1, on the reverse strand, counting down.
CCGGCCGCCGACTACTCACTGCTCCCGGTGGAGCGCTACTTCACCCTGAAGAAAAGACGCCAGCTCGACTATGTGACCTCGATCGGCTGCCACTACCGGTGCCGTTTCTGCGCCGATCCGGCGGTCTTCAACCGTCAACGCTCGGCGATCCCGCTCGACCGGGTGGTGGCGGAGCTCTCCGAGCTTGCCGGCCGCCACGGGGTCGACGACGTCAACTTCCAGGACGAGACTTTTTTCTCGAGCCGGCGATGGACCGTCGAGCTCGCGACCAAGCTTATCGACCGGGGTGCGCCCTTCACCTGGGCCGCCACTATGCGGGCCGACCAGGGCGCGAGGCTGACCGACGATGACTTCCGCCTGCTGGCGCGCTCGGGCCTGCGGAAACTGCTTATCGGTGTGGAGTCGGGCTCGCCATCGATGCTTGAGGTCCTCGGCAAGGACATCGCCCTCGATGAGATCGAAACCGTTGCCGAGCGCTGCCGCGACCACAAAATCGCAGCCACCTGTCCTTTCATCTTCGGCATCCCGGGCGAGGACGCTGCGGACGTGGAGGCGTCGCTGCGGCTGGCTCTACGCCTCAAGTCAATGTCCTGGAAAAACACCACCCCGTTTTTCTTCTACAAACCCTACCCGGGTTCCGAGATCTCCGATCAGATCGTCGCCGATGGCCATCAGCTGCCCCGGACCCTCGAAGAGTGGTCGCGGTTCGACTATGTCACCACCTCGAGTCCGTGGGTGGACGAAACGACGATCCGGCGCATTCGAATGGCCGCCTTTTTCTCGCAGCTCGGGTGGGGCAGACCCCGCTGGTGGGCATCGCCGATCCAGGCGCTGGCGCGCTGGCGCTGCCGTTCGGGCCGCTTCAATCTGCCCGTCGAAAAGGCCCTCGTCGAACGACTCCGACCGCAACCGCCACTGGTCTGACCCCACGGACTTCAGCTCCGGCGGGACGCACCGCACCCGGTGACCAGCGTCCGTCGGTCATTTCACGGGCGCCGGATCGCGGTCGAGATAGCCCAGTGCGCGGAGCGCGTCCGCCGCGTCGGCGGCGATCGCGTCTCCTGCTCCGAGCTCCGATCGCAGAGCCGCGTTGGACCGTTTCCGCTCGGCCAACCGCGACGCCATCGCTACGGCGATCTCGCGGTGTTCCCGGGACACGTCGATGGCCTCGATCGGGTCGACCGTCCGGTCGTAGAGGGCGAAAGGCGGGACCACGACATCGCCCCACCACTGATCCGATGAAACCGCCGGCGATTCGATGGCGGTCCAGTCACCGGTGCGGAGCGCGCTCCACGACGGGCCCTGCAAAGGCGCCCACGAGAAGATCTCCGGCGCCGGCTCCGCCGAGCCCCAACCCTGCAGCACGGGTCGCAGGTCGCGGCCCTGGTGGGGTGTCTCGTCCATGCTGATGCCGACGAGCGAGCACACCGTCGGGAGGACGTCGAGAAGGCGGGCGGGTTCCGCGATGGCGCCGCCGGCCGGGATAAGTCCTGGAGCGACCACGACCAGGGGGACCCTGAGAAGCTCGGCGTGGAGGTGGTGGCCGTGATCCACCGGTCGTCCGGCCAGTATCCGATCGTAGAGGTTCTCGCCGTGGTCCGATGTCACCACGACCACCGATCGATCCAGCCGCCCAGAGATTTCGAGCGCGGCGAAGAGCCGCCCGAGGTGGTGATCGGCGACCGAGAGATCGCTCGCGTAGGCGGCAACCGCCTTTGACACCGGGTCGGCCCCAGCGTCGAAGACCTCGTGCGTGTTGGGCTGGTGAACCTCATAGGTGTGGAAAAACAGAAAGGTCGGATTCGTGCGGTCTTCTTCCAGCCACTCGAGGGCGAGATCGACGCCCGCCTCGACATCGGTGGAAGGGCGATCCGGAGGTTGGAAAAAACGGTCGAATCCCCGGCCAAAGCCGAAAACCTCACCTGCTCCCCCGCCCGCCGTGACCGCCAGGGTCCGGTATCCATTGCTTCGAAGGACCTCGGCCATGGTCGATCCCGCGGTCGGGAAGGCGGGCACCATCTCGGCCAACCGGTCGCCCTCGAGGTCGAGGCCGTGGACCGAAGGCTCCAACGACGTCATCAGCGACATGATGCTCGGCGGCGTCCACGGTGCGCTGGACCAGGTCTCGGTGAACCACCCGCCCCGTCGAGCCAGGCGGTCGATCTCGGGGGTGGCCGGATGCGGGGCGGAACCATAGACCCCGACGTGGTCGGCCCGCAAGGTGTCGATGACGATCAGAATGATGTCTCGGCCGGGCTCCACGCGATCGGGACCCGGACCGCAGGCCGACAACAGCCCGCACCCGATCAAGGCGGAAGCGAAGATTGTTCGAATCCGATCCCTCCTGTCACTGCTGCCGAGACGACCGCCCGCAGCCACGGCCGGACGACCCCGGGCGGCCGAATCCCACCCGGCGCGGAAACCGCTGGGGGGTTCATTGTATCGCCCTCGCATCGACGCGCTCGACAGCATCGGGAGTGAGGGGTACCATTTCAGCCCGCGAAAGGATCGCCATGCTGATTGCCATCCCGTCCGATTCGTCCGAAGGCCTCGATTCCACCATCGCCGAACACTTCGGCCACTGCGGCGCTTTCACCCTGGTCGAGGTCTCCGGTGGTGAGATCGGCGAGGTCACGGTCGTCCCGAACGGCGGCCATGACGAGGGCGGCTGCATGGCGCCGGTCCAGCTGCTGAAGGAGAAGGGCGTGGAGATCCTCCTCGCCGGCGGAATGGGCCAACGCCCGCTCGCGGGATTCCAGCAGGTCGGCATCGCCGTCCACTTCAAACAGGATGCCGTGTCGGTCCGCGATGCGGTCGAACGGTTCCTCGACGGCGGCTGCCCCGCGTTCGACGAGGCGCAGACCTGCGGCGGTGGCGGCGGCGGGTGCGGCGGCCACCATCACCACGAGGTCGTTCGCGAGCCCATCGAAGGGGTGGCCGATATCCGCGAAGGCCGGATCGTCACCCTCGAGTTCGAGCTTGCGGACGGCGACGGCAACCTCCTCGACTCGTCGACCCGCGTCGGGCCCATGCGGTACCTCCACGGGGTCGGCCAGCTCCTGCCCGCCCTCGAGGGGGCGGTAGCGGGGCTCGAAATCGGCGCCCGAAAGACCGTTGAGATCCCCTGCGCCGATGCGTTCGGCGAGCATGACGAATCACGGATCATCGAGGTCAAGCGGACCCAGCTCCCTCCGGATGTCGAGATCGGCGCCATGGTCGCCACGCGGGACCGGCACGGCCGGCAGATCCCGCTCACCATCGTCCACCTCGATGACGACAGCGCGCGGCTCGACGGGAACCACCCGTTCGCCGGCAGGGATGTGGTCTTCAAGATCACGGTGGCCAACGTGGAGAATGCGACCGCCGAGGAGCTGGCCCACAGCCACGCGCACTGAGGACGATGGAGGCGGAGCAGTTCATGAAGATCGATGAAGTCGGCGGTCGGGCCGTCGTCATCAGCGGTGACGATCTCGCGTGGGTTCTCGAACGCGCCGCGACCGTTCGCGAGCACGACACCGGCATCGCAGGACCGATTCGCATCCTCCGTCTCGGCGATCGCGTGCTGGTTCAGGAGCGGACGCCCGAGGGCGAACTCCTGATCCGGGGCCTGCCCTCGGAAGCGTCCGCCGGACGCTTTGTCGAGGCGCGTCTCGCCGCCTACGAACGGATGTGGGACGGTTGAGGCTGCAAGATCGACTACCTCGAAGTTTTCGAGGCCGGCTAGCCCGTACTTCTCACCAGGTTTCGTCCCGAGGACGACGACCGAACCCTCAGGGCACCGTCTGTGACCACCGACCGGTCGTGCCGGACTCGAACCCGTCGGCGAATACCGACCCCGAGTAGCCCAGACTCCCGTCATCGTTGAGATTGGCGGCGAAGATATCGGCCACGCCGGTATCGCCATCGCTCCAGGCGTACGCCGCAAATCCCTCCGACCCCGTCACCCCCACGAGATCGGATGTCTGAGTCGGCAGGGTGCACAGTTCGGTCACCGCCGGTGTCCAGACCGGGTCGCCGTTGCCGTCGATCCGGATCGCGTAGGCCGGGTCGTTGCCGAACGACGGAGATTGAACCCAACCGACCTGCGCACCGTTGGCGATCGCGAGGGTGGTGACATCGGTGATCTCGTCGCCGGAGATGACGATGAGCTCGCTGCCGTTGTCGGTCCACTGGCGGAGCCCCGATACATCGAGCTTCTGCGCATAAAGGCCCGATTGGCTCTGGTTGAGGTTCTGCTCCCGCCAGGCGACGAAGATCTCCTGGCTCACGGGATTGAACGCCGCGCTCGGGCTGACCCGGATTCGGGCGGCATTGGTGGACACCTCGACCCCCTGGTGTGCGAAGGCCTCGCTGCCGTTGGCGAGGACCCGCTGCACGCGACACTGGAGGCTCGGGGTGCTGGTGTACCAGGCAAAGACCGCGCCGCCCGCCCCGTCGGGCACGAAGGGCGGAAAGTTCCCGATCTGGAGCGAGCCGCCGGCCTGGTCATAGACCTGGACGTGGCCCGCGCCCCACAGGGATGCGCCATCGGCGGACGCCAATTTTTGCGTCCAGAGTTGAATCGGAGAGGGAAAGCCGCCGGTCATGTGGGTGAACGCGAGGATCGCCGTCCCACTCTCGGCGGCGTGGAGATCCGCAGCCGTGTACGATCCGGCGGCCGGGCTCAAGGTCAACCCGGAGCCCCACAGGGCCGCTCCGGCCGGATCGAGCTTCTGAACCTTGACATCGGCGTCGCTCGTCCAGGCGACCACCGCGTTGCCGTCGCTGGTTCCGGTCGCCCTGGGGGCGGCGACGAAAAGACCTCCGCTCGAAACCTGGACCCCATCCGCTCCCCACAGCAGGGTGCCGTCGAGACCGATCTTGGCAACGGTGACCTCGGTTGTCGGTCCCCGGTCATCGCGGAACGCGAGCAGCGCATTCCCCAGAGTATCGACGCTCAGGCCGTAGTCCTGGGTGGAGCTGAAGCCCCGATCGGCGACGAGCACCCCGTTGTGGGGCCACACCTCGTTGCCCTCCGCATCGAGGCGCTGCAGATAGACATCGTAGCCGCCGGTCGAGCTGTCGAACCAGCTGATGTAGAAACCGCCGCCCGCGATCTTCGCGATCTTCGGTTGGACCTGTGGTCCCGTACGATCAGCGACCACCAGCGGCATCGCCGGATCGGTCGGCCACTGAGCGAAGGCGACGCCGCCGAAAGACGCCGTCACGAGGACGACGGTCAGGACTCCAAGTTTGAAACGGCTCATGTGACCCCCCGGGTAGCGGGCTCGAGTTCGAGGACGCGGAGCTCGAGCCGTTTTCTGAAACGAACGTCAGGACGAGTGCAGCTCCTTCACGGGCAGGGCGCCGGTTTCCGGCTCAGGTCTTCACCACCTTGGTATCGGCGATCATATCGTGCAGACCCTTGTGATCCTCGGTGAAAGCCACCATGACGAAACCGGCGCAGAACACGACTCCACTGGCCATATACCCCACCACCCGCAGCGCGGCCTTGGGGTACCCGAGCGGCGCCGATCCTTCGGAGCGCACGATCTTCAGACCGAGGATCTTCTTGCCCGGGGTGACCCCGACCAGGGCCCAAGGAACCAGCAGGTAACCGAAGCCGATCACCATCGACAGCACCCAGCCGAACAGGCTGAGCAGCATGCCGATGACTGCGATCTTCGAGCCGATCAGGGCGGACACCAGCCCGACGGGGACCATGACCAGAATCATCGCGGCGCAGAGGATGGCCGCGTCGATCAGGTAGGCCCCGAGCCGGACGACGAATCCGGCGGCTTCGCCGGCCGCGGCGCTCGGAGTCGCGGGCGGCGCAGCCAACCAAGACGTGTAGGTTTCCACCACCGCTTCCAGCTTCTGCTGCCACGAAGGGGCGGCCGGCGCTCGCCGGGCCGAGGTCAGCGCGGCGGGTCGTCTGGGTTCGGGTCGCGAGGACCGGGTCGGTGCGGCCGGGGCGGTTCGCGCAACGGGTGACGGGCTCGCCGGCTCTTCGACCGGCGGCGTCGGGGCGGGGCCGCCTGCAGGCGGGGGCGGCGGGACCTTTGACGGTGGGGCGGGCGGCGGGGTCGGGGCCGCGGAAACCGGCGGCGCACTCGCCGGTGTCGCCATCTCCACCATGACCGTTGCGGCATCGCTCTTCGGCTGAGAGAAGACGAGCGTGCTGCAACCGATCCTGATCTCGTCACCGTCGACCAGGAGACGACTCTCGATTCTGGTTCGATTGACCCAGGTCCCGTTGCTGCTCCCGAGATCCCGGATCAACCAACCTTCGGGAGTCAGGGCGACCTCGGCGTGCCGGCGCGAAGCCGCCTCGTCCTGCAGGGGCCAGGAGTTTTCTTCGGCTCGACCCAGGGTCAAGGCCGCACCGTCGGACGGAAGCTCTCGCACCTCATCGCCGGCGGTCGCGGAAAGTCTGAGAATCGCCATCTCGTCCACCCTTCAAAACTCAGTTGACGCCAGAATATCGCAGATCGGCCGGTTCGGCTGTGACCGCCCGCCACCGCCCGGGCCGGACTCCTATCCTGATTCGGGGGCCCGAACCTCCCGCTCGAGGTCGGTTGAGGATGATCCGGGCTCTCCGCTGCGGGCGCCGGTGGGGCGTCCGCGTTCCCGACTACAATGCGCCATGGCGTCTTCCCCGGAACCGTTCAAACCGGCCTGGTGGTTCCCCGGGCCGCACGCGCAGACGCTGGGCGCCCGTCTGCTCCGGCCGAAGCGCGGCCTGCCGTCTCGGCGCGAGAGATGGACCACGGTCGACGACGACTTCCTCGACCTCGAGTTCGTCGAAGGACCCGGACTCCGCGACGACGCGCTCGTGGTTCTTCTCCACGGGCTCGAGGGCTCGACCGGGTCGGGCTATATGCTCGAACTCGCCCGCCGCCTCGCCGGCAACGGCGTCGCTTCGGTCGGCCTCAACTTCCGATCGTGCTCGGGCGAGTTGAACCGGGGGCGCCGTCTCTACCACTCCGGCGAGACCTCCGACCTCGGCTGGGTGGTCGACCGTCTTCGCGAGCAGAAACCCGGGCGGCGCCTCGCGGCGGTCGGCGTCTCCCTCGGCGGCAATGTCCTGCTCAAGTACCTCGGCGAGCGCGGATCGTCGGCCGCTCTCACGGCGGCGGCGGCCTGGTCGGTTCCATTCGACCTCGCGGCCGGTGCGCGCTTCATGGAGCGCGGCTTCGCCCGTCACTATGTCGGCCGCCTCCTGCGGTCGCTCAAGGCCAAGGTCCGGGCGAGAGAGCCCGAGATCGGCCGGTTCCTCGACCTCGATGGAACTCTCAAAGCGAGGACCTTCTGGGAGTTCGACGACGCCGCCACCGCACCGCTGCACGGCTTTGCCGGCGCCGCCGACTATTACCACCGAAGCTCGAGCGCCGGGTTCATCGCCGCGATCTCGGTACCGACCCTCATCGTCCACTCACGCGACGACCCGTTTCTCCCCGCCGACGCCATCCCAGAGGCAGCCATGGAGGCGAACCCCGCGGTGACGCCGCTGATCTCGAACCGCGGCGGCCACGTCGGTTTCGTTGCGGGCGGCGTGCCCTTCGCCCCCTTCTTCTGGGCCGAGGACCGCATCGCCCGCTGGCTGGCGGATCGGTTGACCTGAACGCGCTCCCGGTCGGCATCATGCTCGAGGACGACAAGGCCCACGGAACGGCGCACGTTGCCTGGGACGACCCCACCGGGGAGGCCTGGTGGGGTCATCAGTCGGTCTCGATGGTCTGCTCGAGGTACGACTGTCGCAGGGCGCTTCCTCTCTCCACCAGTTCCCGCGCCTCACCAAGGCACCATGCATAGTGTCCGGCCGCGTCATTGCTCCACACCGGCGGCAGGATGTCCGGCAGATGGTGAGCCACCGCTTTCGCGTACTGCGCGACGGCCAACTTGGCATACGCCTCGCAGAACTCCTCGTTGCTGGTCGGCTGCTCGCCGCCCGCAGCCTGCGGTTCAGCTGCCCCGGCGACGACTCCACCGCCCGAAAAGCCCGGCATCCTGAAGCGTCGGGAAACGAAGGAAGGCTTGCCGGACTCCATCAGGAACGTCTCGACCAACTCTGCTTCGGCGCCTTCATCCGGTAGTTTGACCATCACGTCGATGCTCCCTTCAGGGAGTCCGGGAATCGCGACGGGCTTGTAGCCCGCGTCGATGCTCCGCCCGTTCGCATCGTAGAGCCACGCACCAGCCCAGATCGGCTGAGATCGGCCCGCGTTGACTCGGTAGTGGATGCGCAAGGTGATCTCGGCGCCCCGCATCTCGACAAGCTCGCATGCCGAGATCACATCGTCGACCGGGGTGAGAGCCGTTGCCGGAGCGCTGTCGCTCGCGGACGCTGCCATAGCCGGATTGAGCGCGGCGGCCGCAGGCTCGAGGGCGAGCGGTTTCGCAACCGGCTGCGACGTCTTGATCGCTCCCACGACGGTAGTCTGCGGCACCTCAGCAGCCGCGCCGCCGCCAAGAAGGTATAACGCCGACCCAAGCGTCAACATGATCAGGGTCTTTCGAAATCGAAACATCTTTTTCTCCAGTTCACTGCCGGTCGTCATCAAATTTCGAATCTCAGAGCACTTTCGTGAACAATATTCATAAAATCAGATCGATTTCTAATGTTTGCACAGCTGCACAATCTCAGATTCTTCAAGACCTTTTCGAATCAGACAAAACCTGGCACGACCCGACATTGTCGCCACCGATCGCGCCGGAGAATCGAGCTCAGGTGGCGGTACAAGAGATTTCGGAAATGACACGAAATACGAGCCGTCTCCGGGAATCTCTTGAGAAAACGCAAACGCGCCTTGAGCTGATGTCAGACCGGCCGCCTCCTGAGACGTGAAGCTCATCGAGGCAACCCCGCTGACGTCATCGCGGTCCTTCACCGTAACGGGATCTGCCGCGGCATTCCCGGCGAGTCCGAAGGTGAGCATTGCTGCCACCTTCTCCCCCAGCGCCTTGGCGCACCCGAGCCCGCCGGTCGAGCTGCAGCTCACAATATTCGCCATGAAACCGGCGCCTTTTTCAATGAGACCAAAGACATCGGTCTCGTTCCTTTCAGGTGTATATTCCATGTCGAAATCGCGCTCAAAAAGAGTCGCAGTCAGAACAAGGCCGAATCGCTCATCAACAGGACTATAGAGAGAGTCATATTTCTCAGGAAAGAGGAGCATTCCTCTTGCGCTCACGGTCACATCAACGTCGTAATCTTCAGCTCCTCGGAAGTCGTTATCCGGCTCGATCCCGCTCGGTTGAACGATCTTCGGGGGAAAGCTCGGAACGGAGAGGACTCCGACGTTCACGCCTTCTCCGCAGCACCACCTCTTGGTCCACTGCTGCGCCATCCCCTGCGTGGAGACACCATTGAGCAGGCCGAAAACTAGATACGGTTCAAACCCAGGGGGCAACGGCTGACCGCTGTTGATGACCTCATTCTTCTGACCGTACTCGTTGCCCAGGCCGACCTCGCTGTCGCAACCCAACCTGTACGGGGCGTTCGGGTCGGTGCAGTCGACCGGGTCGTTGTAGATCTCGAGGCCCATCCAGCGAAGCTGATACTTCACCGGGCAGCCCGGCAACGGGTCGAAGGCGCGCAGGTGATCCCACTGCGGGCCACGCGGACCGTAGCCGTCGAGTCCCGGCTCGTCCGGCGGGCAATTGTCGCGCAGGTGGATCGGAATGTTCGCGCCGAGCGTAGTGTCGATGAGGCCGTCGGCATCGCCGTCCGGACACCCGTAGACACGTAGCATGTCGGAGGGTTTGCCGTCGTTCGGACACCAGTCGAACGGATCGGCCATGCCGTCGTTGTCCGTGTCCGAAAGAGGTCGAGCGTTCGGGCCGTAGGTGCTGCATGCGGTATTGGAAGGCGATGATTCGATGCGGTTGGCCTGCCAGGACACCGCGACGTGTGGCCGCACGAACGCCCGCACCTCGTAGCAGTAGCTTTCGTCGGCAGCGCCGGGTTGGGGCAACGGGCTGTCGCGATACTCGAGGGCGGCCGACGAAACCTCGGTCAGGAACTGGAATTCGGTCGCAAACGCCATCCGGCGGTAAACGGCAAAACCCTGGGGTCGTTCGGGCCGGTCCCATCGCCACTGGAGAAAGATGCCAAGTGTCGAAGAGCTCGCAACTCCCTGCTGCTCCATGCTGCTTCCTGAGCTGTCGACGGCAACCAGGCGCCCCGGCGCGCTCGGCGGCGTCGCGTTCTCCCGTGCATTCAGACCACTGATCGCTGCAGACGTTGTCTCCCGCCGGTACGCTCTGTCGATGTCGCTCGACGTGACGGTGTTGTGGGGAGAGGAGGTGAGCCGCAAGACCTCCGGGTCGAACATGAGCTGTTTGCGGGCTTGCGGAAGAGCCTTGTACTTCTGGAGAAGTTGCAGATAAAAGTCGCGCGTTTCGGGCGAGGCGTGAAACTGCTGAGCAACGTACAGATCGGTCTCGTCCTGGCTGCCGACGCCAACGATCTGACGCTCTACGTAGTGCATCAGAACCGGAATGATGATCTGCCCGGCTGCGCCCTGTCGCACCACCGGTTGAAAGGTCTGTTGCTGACCCACAGCCTGTGCTGCTGCCGGAGCGGGGCTCGTAACCCGGCTTCCACCGGGCATCGGCGCCATCGTCTGCTGGCTCGGCGGCGTCGCCGTGGTCGCAACGACGAACACGCTGTACATGCCGAAGTTGCCGCGTTCCCCAGCCGCCAGGTTGCCACCGAGCACGACGCTGCCGGCAGGAAAGACCTTGCTGAACAGCTGCATGCCGATGTCGGTGCCGCCGGCACTATAGGACACCTCCGTTGCCGTGGACTGATACTCCTGCAGCCACGCGGGTCGCTGTTGATAGCGGCGATCGTAGGCCACATAGACGGCGGCGGGGCGATCGAGGGTGAAGCTCAGATAGGGCGTTTCCGCCGCCCAGAACTTGTCGTCGTTGGCCGTGGCGATGCAGCGGGCGGAGGTCAACGTCTGGGGCAGGCTGGTGTACCTGAAGTCGCGGTCCACGTATACCAACGCTCCGATCGCTGCTGGTTGGAGCCGCGGGGTACGACCGGACACGAGCTGCAAACCACCGACCACTCCGCCGCCGGAGCTTGCCTGCAGCGCTACGCCCGGTTGCGCCTTCGCGATGGGCGCGGCCACGAGGGTAGCGGTGGCGGTCGCTGTGGCCGGTGCCTGCGGATCAGCCGACTTCTGGGTCTGGTCGAGCTGGCGCTGCCGAATCGCCCTGCCCTGGGCGAGGGCATCCTCCGTCTGTCGAAGACACCAATCGTAATGGTGATGATAGTCGTCGCTCCACGCTGGAAACGGCGTTGGGATCCCGCGCGACTGCGCCTGCTGCAGCTGGGCGAGGGCCTCCTTGGCGTACCGGTCGCAGGCCTCGGGAGAGGCGGCGTTCACAGGCCAACCAGAAAATAGGAAAACCGAAACCGAGAACAGCAGCCGGAGCAATCTCATGCACAACCTCCTAGCCATGCGTTGGTCGACATCAACAGTCGGACTCGGTGAAAATCGGAGCGGGCCCGAGACCCTACCGCCGGTCATGGTGAGCCCTTGGAGCTCGCGCACTTCTGCAGCTCGACTTCTCGGAGGAGGGTGCCGGCCTCGGTCAGGGCCGGGTCCACTTCCTGGCACCACTGATGGTGGGCTTGGCGGTCGTTACTCCACACCGGTCCGACGAAGCCGCAGCCGAGGTCCAGGTTCTTCTTCTGCTGGTCGATCGCTGTCCGGGCGTAGATGACGCAGCGATCTTCCGGCCGGATAGCTGCGGGTTCAGAGACGCGGCAGCGCGCCAGCGCGTCCTCCCGCCCCCTCGTCCCTCGCGCCGTGTACTTGACGTTCTCCCCGTGCAGGCACCAGTTCAGATGGGCCTGAAACTCGAGATTCCACTCCGGTCCCTGAAAACCGCATCCCCGTTCCAGGTTCTCGCGCTGCTGCGTCATCGCGCTTTCGGCGTAGACCTGGCACTCCTCCTTTTCGGTACCCTGGCTACCGCCTCCCAACGTGGGTGCGCCGGCCCCGGCGATGCCTCCTGTCACCGGCGCCAGACGACCTGCGTCCCCGCCCACGTCCTCCAACATCGGTTGCATCTGCAGATAGAGGTCCGGACGAATCTGCAGTCTTTCCACCGCGGCCCTCTTGCGCCTCATCTTCTCGACATCCGGCCTGGCTTCGACCTGCGGTATCGCACTGGGAGTAACATGACTCCCCCCGGGGACCAACCTCAGAGGTTGCTCCAGGTCAAGAGTCACAACCGAGTCCTTCAGGTTCGCGTTCTGGAGAATATCCCGGTAAAGCTGCCGCTCGTTCGGCGGCAACGCCTGCATGATTCTCTCGTTCATGGCGGTATCTTCCAAGACAGGTACTCCGGTCGCTGCCTCTGCGTTGTCTACCGCCGTCCTGGACACCGGGTAGGGCCTTGGCGACACCCCCTGGGGAAAGGTCCACTTCAGATGCAACTCCCCGTTGATCCGCGGCTGCTGATCAGCGGATGGAAGCGTAAACTCCACCAGGACGCCCTTGTCCGGCATAGGAACCACCCCCATTCCCACATCTCCCGTCTGCAGAAACTGCGTCGTCGGGTCGACAGCTACAGACACAGCGCCGGGGCGCCAAGGCAACAGGAATTTGTAGACGTATTGGTCCCCCTGGCTGGGATAGGAAACCGCGAAAGTACGATCGCTGCAGAATCCCTCGTTACCCCAATTCCGAACAAACATGGCCCAGACGTCGTCGTTCGGATCGTCCTCCTTGACTCGAATCGCCATCGCCCATGCGGGATGAATCTCGCTGGCGCACTCGTGCGCGCAATCGAAGCCCCACAACCCCGTCACGATGGCGGCCTTGTTGTTGATCTCTTCAAAGTCATAACCCATCGGGGGGACGAGTGGGCTCGGACTCTGCCGCCACCTCTGAGCCCACCATGGCGTGTGAAAATGAGCAACGGTTTCACCGGAGTCAAACTCCACTTTGATACCGCCGTGGTCGGAGCCCTTCTTCACCGCCCCATACCCGTTGTCCGTGAACAAATAGAAATTGAGGTCGCCGTCTTTCGAGTCATAGCCCGCCCATTTCACCCGGCCCTCATAAGTCACGGGCGTCTTCCAGTTCACGTGCGGACCGCAAACACCGGGGACAGGTATTTCCACGGGACCGGGAATATAGTTGCCGCCGTATTCCTTGAACGTCGGCTGATCCGTCGTCTTCGAGAAGTCCCTTTCCTCGCCCAGCTTCATTACCTGGTAACCCAGAACGTAGAAGTTCCTGGTCTGAAGCAGAGGCGCGAGCCATTCCAGGTCCGGGTAGTAGCTGGGATCGTCGTATGAATGCTCGAGCTGCCAGCCCCAACCCGGATTTAGCGGGATGCCGTTCAAGTCGGTACCGTTCCAGTACAGGTTGAGCGGCTGGTGCTTGATGGGAACTCTCGTGCACGCTTTGTTGGCGAGGAGCCAGGGATGGTAGGCGAGCCTGCTTCCCGTCAGACCTCCGGTGAAAGTATCGAACGGACTCTCGACGTCCTCGTTGTTTGCAGGATTGACATCCTCACTGTGCCGGAGTAACCAGGCGAACCCGTATCTATTGTCCGGGTGATACGGTTCGGTCCTCGCTTCCAGCTTTGCGGTCTTTCCGACACCGAGCTCCCAGTAGGGATACGCCGGCAAATCACGTTTACCTTCTGCCGAGACAGACCCCACGCGGCTCCTTACTACGTATTCGCCCTTCTCTTTGCTTCTCCAGGGCGTGGGGCCGACGTTCTTGGCGATGGCATAAAAGGAGACATCCCCACCGACGACCGTGTCACCGGATTTTGCGATCTCGTAACAAACGTCATAGGCAGCGAGGTCTCCGGATGTGGGCGGCTTCTTACACTGGTCGAGCAGGCTGTTCCTGGTATCTGCCCCGTTCTTTGAGTCCGCCTCCGAAACACGCATACACCAGTCGTAGTGAGTCGCGTAATTGTCAGACCACATCTCTCCTGTGTAGTCACATTCATAGTTGACGTTGTTCTTGGCGGCAAGCTGGGCAGCAAGAGAGTAGTTGTTGCAGTAGTCAGCTTTTGTCTCTGGCCTCACGACACCTGAAGTACAGCAATTGTCGGAAACGCTTGCCGGTACGGTGTCTTTGAGGTAGCAAACTGCGTCGCCGCCTTGAATACCGGGCTTCACGTAGGTGAACGCCTTGCATTGAGCCTCTTTCTTACAGGCATCTTCGCACTGCTTGACGGCAACGAAGGCTTCCACATCTCTGGCAATCACGAATTTTCTGTAACTGTTTCCAGGACGGTCGGAGAAGGTCTCCCATTGAGCCAGTGCGCTGTTCGTGAGGGAGCCCGAGGAGATGAGGACCAGAAGAACCGCACCGAGCGGACGGAGCGTGATTGATATTCGTGCCATCCTATGTGTTCCTTTCGGCTGCGTTGTATGTCGATTCCTGTGAGAAAGAACAAAGAATCGACTTCCTGGCGGTAACCGCCACGGAGACGCCCAAAGCCGCCAATCTCCTTCGCATTCCACCCTCCCGATGTCGGACTCAGATCGTCACCTGAATATGCAATCGACCCGGACTCGGATTTCCCTCAGTCGAATTCCGGGGGATGCCGCGCAGACGGCCTGCAGGATTCGAGAAGAATGCTGCGAGCACAATCTCGATTGCAGATCACCCTGGGGCATGGAGAGGGAAACAGGACTCTCTCGTCCGACGTTCAGCTCTGATTTCTCAGGAGGGGCATTGAGGCAGAACCTGTTACCGCCGCGCGCCTCGTTGTGAACGCACAAGACCGAACGCGCCGTATGAGGCTGTGAGGACGATCCCGATCAGAAACCACACCCAGAGCCGATTCGGACCCGCTGGAAGCGGTCTGAGATCGCCATCTCCAAGGACCACAAGCCCGGCCCAACTCGCGGCGGGCATCCCGGCGTCGATCGCGGCACGTTGCGCCGCGCTCAGCGCACCGGCGACGCTCTCGCCGCGACCCAGTGTCTTGGCGAAACTGCTGAACAGGATCGAAGCCTCCTGATCCTCGAGCGGCCACAGGCTGGCCAGGACCGCCCCCGCCCCGGCCTGCAAAAAGGCCCTGGCCAGGCTCTGCGCCCCCTCGCCGCCGAGGATTCGACCCGAGGAGCTTCTGCAGGACGAGAGGATCACCAGCTGCCCATCGAGATCGAGATCGGCGATCTCGCGGACCTGCAGGAACCCATCCTCATCCTCGGGACCCGGCGCCAGGAGGATGGCCGAACGCTCGGGCTGCTCCTCGTCAACCACCGCGTGGGTCACCAGATCGATGATCCCGAACCCCCCGAGCGGTGTCTCCTTCAGGGCCCGTTCACTGGCGTCGGCCCCCGAGAGCACGACGCTGCCTCTGTCGGCGACACGCTTCAGGGACCGCGCCTCGCGCTCGGAATGGCGGAGCGGGGCGAGCCGGAGGCCTTCGACCCAGGGGCCGGCGGCCCGAAAACCGGGTTGCTCCTCGTCGACATCACCGATGGCGGGATCGAAGAAGATCAACGCGGCCGATCGTGGTTCGGGAAGCCTCCCGAGGGTCTTGTTCTTGAGATGAACCCAGACCGCGGCCGAGGGAACGATCGAGAGTTCGAAACGGCCGCCGATCGGGACAACGTCACCGGAGGCGCGCAGGCCCCCAAACGGACAGCGGAAGAGAGCGTCGTCCGGGATGATCACCAGCCGTCCGATCGCCGCGGGGAGGGTTGCCAGAGCCTCCTGCAACAGATCCTCATAGAGTCGAACCGATGCTTCGACCGCCGAGCCCCCCACCGCATCTCTCGACGAAAGCAAGCCGTCGAGAATGTCGACCCGCCCGCGCAGATCCCGTCGAGCGGGGAGGGCAAAGACATCGACCCTCTCACGGGTGATGAGCGTCAACCAGGATCGACCAACATTCAGCGGGAGTCGTTCTGACGGTTCGCCATCCCAGAGTTGAAATGACAGCAGCGCCTGATCCGGCGCCAGGAGGGCCTGAACCTCAGCGAGATCGGGAATCGTCGGTTGATGAACGGCCGCAAATGCCGGAGATGCGCGGAGCAGCTGATCTCTGAGGTCGGACTCGAGGGCCTCGAGATCGTCCAATTCCTTCAGGGCTTCCTGCCGATCCAAGGTGTCGAGATCGACGTCCGACAGCGCTCGCTGGACCCTGGAAATCCGAGCGAGCACCTCTTCACGCTCGGAGAATGCGGCGGTGTCGACCATGGTCTGAGCGAACCGGGTCGGCGCCTCGAGGGTCTCGAGCAGCTCCCGCGCTCGAAAGCGTTCGATGGTTCGGAACGCAAGCCCGAAATCCTCATACGGGGTCGCCGACGATGCGGATCGCTGAAGAAGAAGCCCGGCAAGCCGGTAGTAGACGCCTGCCCAATGAGAAAACGCCTGTGCCCGGATGGCGCCTCCGACCTGGGGCGCCCGAATCCGCTCGATCAGATC
Organism: Acidobacteriota bacterium; assembly: GCA_024641545.1. Taxonomy (GTDB): domain Bacteria; phylum Acidobacteriota; class Thermoanaerobaculia; order Thermoanaerobaculales; family Sulfomarinibacteraceae; genus JAHECW01. The sequence continues at coordinate 11,726 of JAHECW010000013.1, read as the reverse complement.
CAGCGTCTCCAGATGGGCTGCAATGCCCTCTTCCGGCGGCCCCCACCATGCTTTCACTCGGGCCTCGTCGGCCAGCGACTCTCCCAGGAGGAAATACTGACCGGTTTCTCGGGCCCGCTCCCGGGCCTCGAGCAAACGCCGCTCGCTTTCCTCACGAAACCTTGGCCCCATTTCGGCCAAGGCGATCCCCGAAAATCGCAGTGCGTTGACTTCGACTTGAATTCCTGCGTGCCGGCGAGCGATCTCGAGGGCGCGATCGAAGTGCGACAGAGCCTCCTCGCCCGTGAGTTGCGTTCCCAGGAGAACGATCATTTCCGGCTCCGCCGTGAAGTTACCGCTCTCAATCGCCAGATCACGACCCTGTTCGAGAATTCGCCGATACCGGCCGATCTCCATCTCTCCTTCGCTCATGAGGTTTCCGGCGCACAGGGCCATGTTGTAGACCGACCCCGCCTGCCCCCAGAAATCATGTGCCTCCTCACGAATCTGCGCTGCCCTCTCAAAGGCGGCAAGAGCCTCTCGGTAGCGACAGAGGTACCAATAGGCGGCGCCGAGGTTGTCGAGGACGGCGCATTGGAGGTCGTACGGACCATCGGGGAAGACAACCCGCTCCGCCCGGCGTGTCAGATGGAGCCACTGCGAGTAATCCGCATGCCACTGGGCCAAAGCGGCCTGACCGATCCAGACTCTGGCCTCCATCTTGGGATCTCCGGTTATTTCAGCCGCACGGGCACACCTTTCGAGGAGGGCCTCCGCTTCGGTGAATTCCCCGTGCTCACCGAGCCGAAAGGCCAATTCCAGCCCCCCGTAGACGACACCGTGGGCGTCGCCGGTCGACTCCATCCCGTCGATGGCGTCCCGGAGCAGGTCGTCCGAATTGCCCGCGCCTCTCATCCGGTCGATCCAGGCGATGAGCATCTCGATCCGGAAGACCCCGGGATTCTCGTCGAAGTGCCGGCGGAGCATGGTTGCCGCCTCGTCCAGGCGCCCATTGCCCAGAACCGATCGATAAACGCAGTAATAGGCGACCGGGTTTGCCGGGTTCTTCCGAATCTCTGAGTCGCACTCCTCGAGAGAGGGCGCCTGCGCTCCGGCAGTCGCCGCGGCCAAGAGCAGAATCGCTGCGAGCACCTGATGACGACACGGTTGGAGAGCCATCGCACCCATAGTATCCGACGCCTCCCGCAGGTGCTCCGGCGGACCCTGAATCCGTTCGGTATCAGAGTAAACTGGCTTCGATGTCGTTTGAAGATCGACCTGTCCGACCGCCGGGATCTCCGCAGGAGGAGGGCGGAGAAATGGAGGCGCTCGCCCGCAGGGTGCGCCGGGCGGTCGGCCGGAGCTGTCCGCCCTACCTCGTCTCGCAGGCCGATGACATCGCCCAGGAAGTCCTGCTGCAGTTGCTGAGAAAGCTGGACAGAACTGAGGGGAAAACCGGTTTCTCGTCGATGTACCTCCTGAAGGCCGCCCACGGCGTCACCGTCGATGAGATCCGCCGCCGCAGCCGGCGCCGCGAACAGACGGGAATGGAGGACGAGATGCTCAGGAATCAAAGCTCGGCAGCCGACCCTGAGCGGTCCGCGTTATCGCGGTCATTGGGGCGGGAGATCCGCCGCTGTCTCGAAACCATGGTTCCGCCACGCCGTGAGGCGGTCACCCTGCATCTGCTCGGCTGCGCGGTCCCCGAGGTCGCAACGCGGCTCCGGTGCTCGGAAAAGAGCGCCGACAATCGACTGTACAGGGGGATGAAGAACCTCAGGGACTGCCTCACCGGCAAGGGGCTCAGACCATGAAAGCGTTTGCGGACGAGGATGTCGCCCGCCTGAGAGAGGCGCTCTCTGAAGAAGAACCGTGGTGCGCCCCGGGGGGCTGCCCGAACAAGGAAGAACTGTGGGAGTCCGCCGCCGGCGAGCTCGATCCAACGGAGAACGAGACGATCATCCTCCACCTCGCGCGGTGCAGCGAGTGCTCTCTGGTCTGGCGGTTGGCGCGGGAGATGATCGCTCCCGACCGGATCCCCTCGTCTTCGGTGACCCCGACGGGTCATCGGAGGCGATGGCAATCGTGGCGCAGGGTTCTGGTGCCGGCGATCGCCGCCACGATGCTGATCGGCGTGGGCTTGAGCACCGCGTGGTTGCTCCGAAAGAACGCACCGTCGCCGCCGGTCTTCCGCCGACAGCAGGATGGCGGCAAGATTCTGCCGTCTCCGAGAACCCATGAGGTTCCCCGCACCGGCTGCCGCCTCGAGTGGAGCGCCGGCCCGCAAGGGACTCGATACGATCTCATCGCCACCGACGGAGCACTGGAGATTCTCAGCACGGTCAAGGGGCTCACGCGCCCGGAATACGATCTGCCCCCGGAGATGATCCCGATCTCCACAACGGAGGTGTTCTGGCGCGTCACCGCTCATCTCCCCGATGGGCGCACGATCTCGTCCGATACATTCACCACCATGATTGACGATGCGGCGCCGGCGCAGGAATGAGATCGGGCACACCGACCGCTGCATCCTCATCGCCCACCGCTGAAGGAGGGACCGACGATGCTCAGACTTTCTTGGATTGCCGCGGGGATCTGCCTGGTGCTGGCCACCTGCCCCGCCGACGCCGCCACTGTCGAGGGGACGATCACCTACGACGGAGAGCTGGTCACGGCCGCTTTCGGCGATATCACCGACCTCTCGGCCCATGTCTATGACTACGACACCTCTCAACGGATCAACGGCACCGTCGACACTGCGACCAGCACGTATGTCGTGACCGGTCTTCCGGTCGGTCACACCCTGGCGGTCTTTGTCGAGGTCGACCGCAGCCACCCGGCCAACGGCAACGCCTTCGATCCCGGGGATCTCCAGTCCGGCTCGACCGCCGAGATCACCGATCCCTCCCAGACCGTCACCGTCGACATCGGAGTCCGAACCGTGATGCGGTTGCGTTCGCCCTTCGACTCGACCGGAGAGGTTCAGGGCAACGCGCAGACCTGCCCCATCGGCTTCGAGACCCCTAGCCCCGCCCAACTGAGCTGGGACGAGGTCCCCAGGGCTCAGAGCTATGAGGTCATCGTCTCGCACCGCACCTGCGAGCACGCGACCCTTTCCACCGATCGCTACGGCGTGACCGAAACCACTGTTTCGGTCCCGTTCGGGATTCCGGACGAGGACTACGCGCTGATCATGATTCAATGCGCGGGCGAGGTCTCCACGAACCTCTGTTTCGTTCCCTATGTCGCCTACGTCGATAATTCGACCCAGGCCATCCTGCTGCGACTCTCGGATGTCGCACCTGGAGAACGTGGAACGCACCACACCGACGCCTACTTCCTCCCGGCCGTGGCGAGCGCACCCGGCGTCGCACCGACCTACTGGACCAGTTCCGTCACCGTCACCAGCCTTGTCGATTTCGACTCACCCGTCAGGTTCACCTTCACGCCTGCGGGGGTCGACGGCGGGCTCGAGTTTCTCGAAACCGAACTGAATCTCCACGCCGGCTCGACCATGGCGTGGAGCAACATCGTGCTGTCGCTCTTCGGGCTCGACGGCGTCGGCGCGCTCGAGATCCGAGGCACGGGGATCTCGGTGGCGTCCCGAACCTCCACCCCCGGGGACGAAGGCGGATCCTACGGGCAGGGAATTCCCACCGTCGGGCCGGATCAGGTGCTCAGGCTCGACCGTTCGTCTTCCGCGACGCTCGGCAGTGTCACCGAAAACGCGGAGTTCCGGTCGAATCTCGGGCTCTGCGAGACCTGGGGGGAGAGTGCGACGGTGAGGATCACGGTGGCCGACGCCGCCGGCGACGTCCTCGGCTCGCGCACCGTCAACCTGCGGCCCTACGAGAACACCCAGATCAATCGTCTCGTGCGCACCGTGACGCCCCTTTCGACCCTCGAAAACGGCGTCGTGGTCGTGGAGGTCACTGCCGGCGCAGGCCGGGTCGCCGCCTACCTTTCGACCATCGACAACGCCACCGGGGATCCGACCTACCTCGCGGTGGCGCCGTCTCGGCCGACCGGAGGTTGACCGGCCCGGCGCAAGCTACGTCGCCAGGTAGACCAGGTGCTGCGGCCCCTCGAGTTCGGGTCGAATCGTCTCGACCTCGAAGCCTGCCCTGTGCAGATTCCGCTCGAAGCCCGGATCGGCCTCCTCCGTCCACACCGCAAAGATCCCGCCCGGGGCCAGCGCCCGGCGGGTTCGCTCGAGCGCCGCGCGGCCGTAGTGCGGGTGATGCGGGTCGTCATTGGCGTCGAAGGTTCCCTGGTAGAGATCGAGGATGATCGCGTCATAGCCCCGGGAACCATCGGCGGCGAGGCGGATCTTGTCGGCGACGTCGCCGAAGCTGAGCTCGACCCGGGGGTCGTCGACCGCATGATCGGTGAGCACCGCCAGCGGTCCCCGGCACCAGTACGCGATGACATCGTTGAGCTCACTGACCTCGACCCGGGCCCCAATGGGGAGCGCATCGAGCGCCGCGCGGAGGGTGAAGCCCATCCCCAGACCGGCCAGCAGCACCCGCGGATCGGTTCGGTTTACCAGCCGCCGGCAGGGGACCCGTCCGAGCTCCAGCTCGCTGAGGTTGGACTCCGAGGTCATCAGGGTGATGTGGTCCCAGGCGATGGCGAAATCTCTCTCCCCCCGCCGCATCAACCGCAGCGTGCCGTCGTCGACCTCGTCGTCGTCGATGGTGATCCACTCGTCGTTCATGATCCTGCCTCCGGCCGGGGATCGACGGCAACCCGCCTGCCGGCCCGAGCCGCGACTCCGGATCGCACTGTACTTCATGTCGGCGGTTCTCCGATGTGCCCACGACCTCGGTGCCGCGAAAAACCCGTTGGCCTTCCCGTGATGGCCGTGATGGCTTGGTCAGCCTGCCAAAGCGGTGCCGGGGGATGATCGATGGCGGCTGAGGAGGGAGGTTGAGCACACCAGGGAGAGAAAGCACGCCTGGGGCGGATGCATCGTCGGCCGCAGCGGACAGCTCATGATTGATCCGGGCCCGGAAACGTGTTCAACCGGTTCGCCCGGCGTGCTAAATTCACTCGGATGGGATGGGTGATGTCGTGCAGGCGCAGCGACCCTCGCACCGGGCTGCTGGTCACGCTGCTGGCGGCCGGGGCGCTCGCCGCGGCCGCGGCGGCCGACGCCGATGTCACCATTCGATCCCCCGACGAGGCGCCGTTCGAGTTGCTCCGGCCGGCCGCCGGCGAGGTTCTGGTCGCCGGGCAACCTGCCGCCGTGGCATGGCGCGCCGACCGCGAACTGTCGGCCGAGGGCATCCACGAGTGGGAGGCCTTTCTGTCGTTCGACGGAGGTCGGACCTGGCCGGTACGGATCACCCCCCACCTCGACATCGACCGCTCGAGCTTCCACTTCGTCGTGCCGCCGATTCCGTCCGACCACGTGCGGCTGATGCTGCGCTTCGGCGATGAGCGCCGGGAGGTCGGGTTCATCCTGCCGTCGGAGTGGCGTTCGGTGGTTCCCGCGGGTTCGCCCGGCCTCGCCGTCGCGCCGTCCCCGGCACCCGCGATCGAGCCCGGCGAGGCGGCGCGCCCGGGGGTTCCGGGCGTTGTGCTCTGGGCCGAAGGCGATCCGGACGGCCGCGGCGTCCGCTTGCGGGCCGCCGCCTGGACCCCACCGAACCTGCAGCCGCGGCGTTCCCACCACTTCTCCGTGTCGCCGGCGGTCGTGCCCACCGACCAACGGATGTCCGATGGGGCGACGGACCGCACCCCTCTCCTCGAAACCGCCGGCCTGATCAGCCGAACCCGGGCGCAGGTCCGGGCGTCGGTTCACATCCTGCCGCTGCTGCTCCTCGTCTGTCGTCGGAACGAGTGACCGGGCGCGGCCGGCAGCCGCCTCGCGATCATCGACCCATCCAACCCGACCCGGAACCGTGATCGTGCGCGCCCCGCGCGCGCCCGATCCGCGCCCCGTGTCAGCGTCTCGTCTCGAACCGCCGCAGACCGCCGGGCGATTTCGGACGATCACGAACGGAGACGACATGAGGACCCCATCAGCGATCGTGTTCCTCGCGGTGATGCTCACCGCGTTCCCAATCCTGGCCGCCGTCGAAGGCAAGGTGGTCACCCACAGAAACACCCCCGTCGAGGGCGCACGCGTCGAGCTCGCCGACGGCTCTGCATTTCGCATCACCGACGCCCGCGGCGCCTTCAGTTTTCCCGCGCTCGATCCGCCGGTCGCACTTCGCGTCGTCCACCCCCGGTTCGAGCTCCTCGAAACCGAGTGCTGCGCCGAGGGCGGTTCGACGTTCGCCCTGATCCCCAAACAGGCGGCCTACGGCGAGATCGTCGTGACCGCCAACCGGGAGGGCGGCGAAGCCATCCAGCCGCTCTCCGTCGCCACCAGCTCGATCGCGCCTGCCGACCGAGCGGCCCCGGTCAGAAGCGTCGTCGAGCTCGCCGAGGGGACGCCCGGGGTGGCCGAGAACGGTCAGGGCGGCCTCTTCCAGGCCTACTCCATCCGCGGCACCGGCGGTCAGCGGGTGCTGGCGCTGGTCGCCGGCACCCGGATCGTCACCGAGCGCCGGGCCGGCGCCACCGCTTCGTTCATCGACCCGCTGCTCCTCGGATCGGTCAACATCATCCGCGGGCCGTACTCGTCGTACTACGGCTCCGGGGCCCTCGGAGGCGTGCTCGAAGCCGTCCCGCGGCGGTTCGACGCCACCACCGCCGAGCTCGGCTGGGAGACGGAGGGCGACGCCAACTATCAACTCGTCGGTCTCGACGTATCGGGGTGGTCGCTGGGCCTCGCCAGACGCGCCTCGAACCCCACCGAGACACCCGACGGCCTCCTCCTACCGAGTCAGTTCGAGCAGGTCTCCGCCACCATCGACAAGGTCTGGACGCTCGCCTCCGGCGTTGAAGTCGACCTCACCCTCATCCCCTCGTGGGGCGACGACATCGGCAAACCCAACAAACGCTATCCGGGACGCACCACCACCTATCTCGACGAGCGGCATGTGGTGGGACGGCTCTCGATCCGGCGTCCCGGCGTCTGGCACCTCGACCTTTACGGCCACCCCAACAGCCTCGACACCGAGAACCTCTCGTCGAGCCAGCGCAGCGTGGTCAAGGACCAGGCCGCCGATTTCGGTTTCAACCTGCAGCGCGAGTTCACCCTCCCGGCCAGGTTCGCCGCCCGCGCCGGCCTCGACTACTTCGGTCGCCGGGGGGTCCGTGCGACCGAGACCGTCACCGACCTCTCGACCGGGGAGGCGGAGACCGCGACCACGCTCGACGGCCGCGAGGACGAGCTCGCCGCCTACGGCTCGCTGCGGCGGAGCTTCGGCGCCGTCATGGCCGAGCTCGGCGGACGGCTGACCTGGATCGGGCAGGGCAACGCAGGTTCGGAGTCCATCGACGACACCGCAGCCACCGGGTTTTTCGGTCTGTCGACCCCGCTCGGCCGCGGCTTCGAGCTCGTCGCCAACGCCGGCACCGGCTTCCGCTTTCCCGGCCTTTCGGAGCGCTACTTCAGCGGATCGACGGGACGCGGCGAGGTCGTCGCCAACAAGGACCTCGACCCGGAACGCTCGCTGACCACCGACGCCGGGGTGCGCTTTTTCGGCATTCGCGTCTACGCCGCCGCCTACGTCTACCGCACCGAAATTCGCGACTACATCGAGCGGATCGACCTCGAGCCCGGCGTCCGGACCTACGTCAACCTGACCTCCGGCACCATCGAGGGCGTCGAGATCGAGGGCTTCGTCCAGGCCACCGAGGGACTCAAGCTGGAGTGGGCGGGCCAGACGACCAGCAGCAAGGCCGACGACGGCGGCCCACTCGCCGAGTCCCCCGCCGACCGCATCACGGTCGGCGGCAGCTATGCGCGCGGCCCGTGGGGCGGATCCCTGCGCTGGCAGCATCGCTTCGCCATGGACGACCCGGGGCCCGGCGAGGTCGCCACCGCCAGCGCCGAGATCGTCTCCGCCTCCCTCCATTACTCGTGGTCCAACGGCCTGGCGGTGACGCTGTTCGCGAACAACCTTCTCGACGAGACCTATCTGCCGTCGGCCGACGACCTTGCGGTGCCGGCCGCCCGGCGGTCGATCGGTGTCGGGTTGCGGTGGGCTCCGGGCACCGATTGAGGTCACAACGGCCCTGGACCAACCCGGGCCGTTTTCACCGCCGGTCGAAGAAGCGGCCGGACTGCGGCTATCCCACCTGACTCCGGAAGCGGAGCCGGGCGAGGGTGAGGATGACCGCGCCGAGGCCGAGCATGGCCAGGCCCTGGGGCCACAGCACCTCGAGGCCGACACCTTTCAAGAACACCCCGCGCAGTGCCTGGACGTAGTACCGCAGGGGCACGACGTAGGTGATCATCTGGAAGATGCGGGGCATGTTCTGAATCGGGAAGATGAAACCCGAGAGATAGATTTGCGGCATCATGAAGACAAAGGTGGTGATCATCATCGCCTGCTGCTGGGTGCGGGCCAGGGTTGACACCAGAAGCCCAATGCTCAGGGTGCAGAGCATGAAGGGCGCGGTCAACGCCGCCAGTGTCAGAAGCGAGCCGCGGAGCGGCACGCCGAACCAGAACAGCACCACCGGCAGGGCTGTGAGGATCTCGACCGTGCCGACGAGGGCGTAGGGGACGAGCTTGCCGGTGATGATCGCCCCCGGCGACAGCGGCGTGACCAGGAGCTGCTCCATGGTTCCGTTCTCGGACTCGCGAACCAGGGCCATCGACGACAGCATCATCGTCATGATCATGATGATCATGGCCAGCACCGCCGGAACCATGAAGTACCGGCTCACGAGATCCGGGTTGTAGCGCACCTGGGGACGCAATTCGATCGGCAGCCGAAAGCCCCCGGCCTCGGCGACCCGCTGCAGGGTGCCCTGGGCATAGCTCAGACCGAGGGTTCCGACCATCGCGTCGGAGCCGTCGGCGATCAGCTGCACCGTCGTCGGCCGCCCGGCAGCGCGATCGGCGGCGAAACCCGCCGGGACGACGAGGGCGATGCGGGCGCGGCTCGAGTCGAGCCAGAAATCGAGGTCGTCACTCGAGTCGACCGCCACCACCTGCCGGAAGTAGCTCGATCCCGTGAACGCGTCGGCCAGCGTCCGACTCGCGGCGCTGCGATCGAGGTCGCAGATCGCCAGCTCGACCCGGCGGACATCGGTGGTCGCGGCGTAGCCGAGAATGGTCAGCTGGACCACCGGCGCGATGAACAGGATCGGCAGGATCTTGGGGTCGCGCCGAAGCTGCAGCAGCTCCTTGACGAGGATGTTGATCAGCGTCCGCATCACAGGCTCCGGACCGTGCGGATGGTGGCCAGCAGCAGCACGACGGCGCCGTAGGCGACGAGGGCGAGGGCGTCGTTCCACCAGACCTCGGGACCGACGCCCTTGAGCACGACCTCGCGCAGGGCGGCGATGAAGTAGCGCGCCGGCACGATGTGCGAGATCACCTGCAGCGGCTGCACCATCGAAGAGATCGGAAAGACGAAACCGGACAGCAGCAGGGTCGGCAGCATCGACGACAACAGGGCGATCTGGAATGCGACCTGCTGGCTTTCGGCCAGGGTCGACAGAAACACCCCCCAGCCGAGACCGCCGGCAAGATAGATCACGGTGAGGACCGCCAACCAGCCGATCGAACCGCGCACCGGGACGTCGAAGAGCAGCCAGGCGAGGGTCAGCGAACCGGTCGCCGACAGCGACGCGACCAGCAGGTACGGCAGGGTCTTGCCGATGAGCAGCTCGATGGCGGCGAGCGGCGTCGCGCGCAGCGACTCCATGGTGCCGCGTTCCTTCTCGCGGACCACGGCGAGGGTGGTGGCGATCACCGTCGTCACCATCAGGATGAACGCGACCAGCCCCGGCACCAGAAAGATCGACGATTTGAGATCGGGGTTGTACCAGACCAGCGGCGCGGCGCCGATCGGCGGCTCGACCTCGACTTTGTACAGGCCGGGAGTGAGCGAGGCGACGATCTGGCGGGCGTAGCCGAGGATTGTGCTCGCGGTCTGCGAGTCCGAGCCGTCGAGGACGAACTTGAGTTCCGTCGTCCGGCCGCCGGCGATGTCGTCGGCAAACGCGGCCGGAATCACCAGCGCCGCCTGGGCAGCGCCGGAGTCGAAGAGCGGGTCGAGGGCCTCGGTGTCATCGATGGTCGCGACGTGCCGGAAATAGCCGCTCGAAAGGAAGCTCTGCACGGTGTCCCGGCTCGCCCGCGAGTGCGACAGGTCGACCACCGCGAGGCGGATGTCGCGGACGTCGAAGGAGAGCGCGTAACCGTAGATCAGCAGCAACACGATGGGCATCCCGAGCAGGGTCCCCGCGGTGCGCCAGTCGCGTCTGAGCTGGAGCAGCTCCTTGACCGTCATGGCGAGGATGCGGCGAATCATGAGCGGCCCCCCGCTTCGGCGTCGCGGATGGTGCGGATGAAGACGTCCTCGAGCGACGGCGGCACCGCCCGAACGGCGGCCGGGCCGTTGCCGGCGTCGTCGAGAGCGCGGGCGAGGACCGGCGCCATGCCGGCGCGCTCGCAGACCGCGTGCAGTCGGTCGCCGAACAACGCCGCCTCGATGACCCCGGGAGTCCTCTCGAGCACCTCCAGGGCCCCGGCCGGACGCGGACAGGTGGCCTCGAGCAGCGTCCCCTGGGGAAAGATCCTCTTGAGCGCGCGCACCGAGTCGAGCGCGAGCAGCCGGCCGGCGTGCATCAACGCGACCCGGTGGCAGCGCTCGGCCTCGTCCATCGAATGGGTGGTGACGAAGACCGTGGTCCCCTGCACCGACAGGTCGTCGATCAGATCCCAGAAACGGCGTCGCGCCTCGGGATCGACGCCGCCGGTAGGTTCATCGAGGAAGACGATCGGGGGCCGGTGCAACAGGGCACAGCCGAGGGCGAGGCGTTGGCGGTACCCGCCCGGCAGCTCGCGGACCAGGGTCCGGCGCCGGGCGGCCAGGCCGGCGACCTCGATCGCCCAGTCGCGCCGGCGTTCGGCCTCTGAGCCCCACAGCCGGTAGGTCCCGCCCCAGAAGCGCAGGTTCTCATCGACCGTGAGATCGGTGTAGAGCGAAAATTTCTGCGACATGTAGCCGATCCTGGTCTTGATGCGGGCGGCATCGCTGGTCACGTCGAAGCCGGCGACGGTGGCCGAGCCCGAGGTCGGCGCCAGCAGCCCGCAGAGAATGCGGATCGTGGTGGTCTTGCCGGCACCGTTCGAGCCGAGAAAGCCAAAGATCTCTCCCGGCGCGACCTCGAACGACACGCGGTCGACGGCGACGAAGGCGCCGAAGGTGCGGCTGAGCTCGCGGGCGGTGACCACCGGCGCGGTGGCGGCCGGTGCGGCTTGAGCGCTCATCGGCCGCAGGCTCGGTCGAGGGCGGCGGCGGAGATCCAGGCCGACGTCCGGATCCGGATCTGCTCGAGCTCGGCATCGGCGAGGTCGGACTGGGCGTCGAGCATCTCCTGGATCGGCGCCAGTCCGGCGTCGTAGCGTTCCCGGGACGCCAGCTCCCGGGCGGCGGCGGCGGCGTGTGAATCGTCGGCAGCCGGCACCGCCTCGAGGGCGGCGGCGAGATCGAGACGGGCGGTCTCGACCTCGAGTACGATCTGCCGGTCGGCCTCGGCCCGCTGCGCGATGAGGGCGTCACGCTCGGACCGGACCACCGCCCCCTCGGAGCGGGTTCGATGCCCGTCGAAGAGAATCCAATTGGCGACCACGCCGACGCTCCAGGAATCGTCCCAGGAGTCCTCCATCG
>JAHECW010000134.1 GCA_024641545.1 Acidobacteriota bacterium | reverse complement strand
CGGTCACGGCATTGCTGTCGATGAGAAGCGGGTGGTCGGGGACGACGTCGACACGATCGCGTCGGCTGTTCGCGATCTCGTCGCCCGACACGACCTCGTTGTGGTCACCGGGGGGCTCGGCCCGACCGCCGACGACGTCACCCGCGACGGGGTCGCCCTGGCCCTCGATCGGCCGATCCGGCAGAGCGACGAGGTCGAGCGCTGGATTCGCGACCGCTACTCGGCCCAGGGCCGCGAGATGCCGGTCTACGCGCCTGCAATGGCCCGCGTCATCGAGGGGGGCCGCCCGCTGCTCAACAACCGTGGCACTGCTCCCGGCATGCTCTTCGAGCTTCGCGGTCGGCTGTTGGCGGTCCTGCCGGGCCCGCCCTGGGAGATGGCGGAGATGCTCGAGCGCGATCTTCTGCCCGAGCTCGTGTTGTGGAACCCGGGCGCGGTCCGGGTCTCCCGAACCCTGGTTCTCGGGGGGGTCTTCGAGTCCGATGTCGAGGAATCCGTGCGCCACCTCTACGAGCGATTCGGGCGTGAGAACGTGTCGATTCTCGCGTCCTACGGCACGGTTCGCCTGGTCCTGAGCGCCGAAGGCGAGGAAGCAGGCGCCCGCCGCCGCCTCGGGGTCATGGAGCGCGCATTCAATGAGGTCCTCGGCGACGATGCGGCCGGCACCGATGTCACCGGTCTTGCCGAGGTCGCGATCCGGGAGTTGCGCCGGCGGGGCGAGACGCTGGCCACCGCCGAGAGCTGCACCGGCGGTCTCGTGAGTGCGAGGCTGACCGATGTTGCCGGCGCCTCGGATGCATTCGTCGGCGGCGTGGTGTCGTATTCCAACGACGTCAAGGAACACCAACTCGGGGTTCCGCTGGAGGTGCTCATGGACCGCGGAGCGGTCTCCGAGGAGGTGGCGCGAGCCATGGCGTCGGGGGTTCGGACCCGGCTCGCGGCCGACTGGGGGGTCGGGATTACCGGGATCGCCGGGCCGACCGGAGGCACCGAGGACAAGCCGGTCGGGCTCGTCCACTGGGCGGTGGCCGGACCCCGGGGAGTCTGGGCCAAACACCGGGTCTTTCCGGGAAACCGGTCGGTGGTTCGCGAGTGGAGTGTCAACAGCGCCCTCGATCTCCTGCGCCGCCGGTTGGCCGCCGATACGCCGTGAGCGGCGGGGACACGGTCCGCGCCTTCGTGGCTTTCGAGATGCCGGACCGGGTCCGGGAGATGATCCGGCGCGAGCGCCGCCACCTCGAGGCCGAACTGCCCCGTGCTCGGTGGACCCGGCCCGAAGGTCAGCATCTGACCCTGAAGTTCCTCGGTGAGGCGACGACCGATCGATTGGCGCGGCTGACGATTGAGATGATCGCGAGGGCGGCCGCCCTGCCTGCGGTCACCATCGGCCTCCGCGGCGCGGGATTTTTCCCGTCCGCGCGCCGGCCGAGGGTGGCCTGGATCGGCGGCGAGGCCGACGGCGGGGCGGCGGTCGCCGCAGCGGTGGAGAGCGCCGCACAGGCCTCCGGGTTCGGTCGCGAAGAGCGCGGGTGGTCGCTCCACCTGACCCAGGCGCGGCTTGAACGCGGCTGGCCTCGGAGCGCGGTGGAGACCTACCTCGAGTGGGGCAGGGGGCTCGCATTGGACGTCTTCACCTGCCGGGAGATCGTGCTCTATCAGAGCGAGCTCCGGCCGGGAGGTGCGGTGTACACTTCCCTGGAGAGGATTCCGCTGGGATGACGGTTGAGCTGGCTATAGTGGCATTCGCCTACTTCGTGGGCTCGATCCCGTTTGCCTACATTTTCGTCCGCTACGTGACCGGTCGCGATGTCCGCCGCGAGGGTTCGGGCAACGTGGGCGCCACAAACGCCCTCCGGTCGGCCGGCTGGAGGGTCGGGGTGACCGTCACGATCCTCGACATCGCCAAGGGCTCGCTGGCGGTCTGGGCGATGATGGTCTTCAATCCCGAGAGCGCGTGGCTCGCCGCCGCGATGCTGGCCGTCGTCGTGGGCCACTGCTTCCCGCCGTGGCTCCTCTTCCGCGGCGGCAAGGGCGTCGCCACCGGGTTCGGCGCGTTTCTGGTCATTGCCCCGTTGAGCGCGGTGGCGGCCCTCGGAGTCTGGGTCGTGATGCTCGCCGTCTTCCGCTGGGTCTCGCTGGCTTCCATGACCGCCACCGCCAGCTTTCCCGTGCTCATCCAACTGGTCGATCACCCGGACTGGGTCACCCTCGCTTCGGTGGCCGCGGCGGCGATCCTGATCATTCTTCGCCACCACTCGAACATCCGCAATCTGGTCACGGGGAACGAGCAGCGGCTCGGCCCCGGCTTCTGGAGGTAGTGCATGAGGATCACCGTTTTCGGCGCCGGCTCCTGGGGCTGCGCCCTGGCTCACCAGATGGCCCGCCGCGGCCACGATGTGTTGCTGTGGGCGCTCGAACCCGAGGTTGCCGCGGGCATCAACGCCGATCACCGGAATCCGATCTTCCTCACCGACGCCGAGCTCCACCCCGCCATCAGAAGCACCAGCGATCTCGAGGAAGCGGCGCTCCACGCCAATGTCTGGATCTGGGTTGTTCCGGTCCAATTCAGCCGCAGGGTGATGGACCGCCTCGCGCCGCTGCTTCGGCCCGAAGTGGTGGTGGTTTCGGCGTCCAAGGGGATCGAGACCGAGAGCCTGAAGCGGATGGACGAACTGGCGGCGGAAGCGTTGGACATTCCCGCTGATCGGTTCTGCTGCCTCTCCGGGCCGACCTTCGCCATCGAGGTCGTGCACGGCGATCCGTCGGCCGCCGTCCTCGCCTGCCGGGACATGGATCTCGCGCGCCGACTCCAGGAGCAGTTTTCGGACTACCACCTTCGCTGCTACGCGGGCGGTGACCTCATCGGCGTCGAGCTCGCCGGCGCTCTGAAGAACACCGTCGCCATCGCCGCCGGGATCATCGACGGTCTCGGGTTGGGCGCCAACACCCAGGCCGCGCTCATGACCCGCGGTCTGCACGAGAACACCCGCCTCGGAGTCGCCCTCGGCGCCGAGCCGGACACCTTCCGCGGTCTCGCCGGGATGGGCGATCTCGTGCTCACCTGCACCGGCGGCCTGTCGCGCAATCGCCGGGTCGGCCAGCGGCTCGGGCGAGGGGAGACCCTCGACGCGATCCTCGGATCCATGCGCGAGGTCGCCGAAGGCGTGCGGACCACCCCCGCCGCGGCGAAGCTCGCCACTCAAATGGGCGTCGAGATGCCGATCACCCAGAGCATGGCGCGGATTCTGACCGGCCAGATCGACCCCAAGGACGCCCTCAAGGAGCTCATGACCCGCCAGCTCAAGGTCGAAACCCAGCTCTGACCCGCGTCCGCGTCCGAGACCCACCGCAGCCGTCGGAAGGTGGGTCAAGCAGGGTTTCTGGAATCGGCATCTCTCAGATCAGTCCCACCCCCACCCGCCCGCCCTCAGAAATCCCCGTGGAGCCACGCTTTGCTCGGTTTCCCAGCGATTTCTGAGGGGCGGGGAGAATTCGTTCCATAGCATTTCCGGGGGAGGGTGGTCGTGGCGGCGTCAGGATCAGCGGCCGCGATTGTGGTTTGGGTGACCACTTCTCCAAGACGAACCTCGCCCGGGCTCGAGATGGACGGGAGGTCGCAAATCAAGCGGCGTGCGTCGAGGTCGGTCTTCTCTTCTTTGTTCTCGTGGTCACTCAACCGAAAACCGCTGCAGCTCCACCGGGACGACGTGCACCGTCGCGCTGGTGAAGCCGATCGTGAAGGTGCCGGTGACTGCTGGGCTGAACGTGCTGAGGACAACGTAGTAGGTCTGCCCAGGTTGGAGCAGAACGCCGTCGGCGGCAGTGAAAGCGCTCCAGTTGCCGGAGCCGTCGTCGTCGTCCCAGGCAATCACGTTGGCAAGCGGGGCGGCCGGGTTGAACGGGTCACAGTACACATACATCGTGGTGTCGGAAATCGCCGAAGCGGTGACCGCGCACTCCAGATTCTCGGGCGACGTGACCTCGATCGGGATCACCTCGTAGTACTCGCCGTTTTGGCTCGAGTCGCTGCAGGTCGCGGAACACGATGGCGAAACATTGCAGGCGTACACCCGGTCCCACAGGGGCGACGCCGCGCTGAGCTCGCCGGAGTAGGTGTCGGCAAGCACGTTTTCTTCTCCGAGGACGAAGTCTTGCGGCGGACCCTGGAGCTCGATTTGTCTCTGTTTTTCGATCTCGGCGAGGGATTGACCGAAGGCAACCACCGCCACCATCAGCACTACCATTACCATTACCTGATGTTTCATGTTGACCTCCCCGTCTCCGGTCCTGTCAGGACGAATCGAGTGTACATCTCCTTCGCCGATTTCAACCTGATGCCCAAACCTGCGATGAGATTCAAACTTCATAACTGAGAATTCATAATTGGGGCGGGCCGGTCCTTCGCGGCGGCGGCTACCCCATCCACCGATCCGGTCCCGAGTACTCGTTCCTCGGGATTCTGAGCCCGGGCACGAGATCGCGCTCGGGAACGATGACGATGGCCTTGGGGTGGGTCGGACAGGCGTACTCGCAGAGCCCGCAGCCGGTGCAGGCGCCGGATCCCACGAGCGGGCGGCTGCCGATCATCATCAGCGCCTTGTCGGGGTAGGGGCAGGCCTTGTAACAGCGGGTGCAGAGCTCGCCCCTGAAGGTGATGCAGTGCCTGGGATCGACCTTGGCGATGCCGATCCGGACGCGCTCCGGACCGCCCTCGGGGGCGACCAATGCGCCATCGGGGCAGGCGGTGATGCACGGCAGGTCGTCGCACAGGCGGCACGGTTTGACGCTCGGGTTGATGGCCGGCAGCTTGCGACCGTCGTCTTCTTCGATGGTGATGATGGCCTCCACCGGGCAGACCGGGACGCAGTCGCCGCAGCGGGTACAGGCCGTGAGGAAGTCCTTATCAGGGGCGAGCGCCCCCGGAGGGCGGAGCACCTTTGCGGGATCGGGTTTGCCCGCGTTGGCGACGACTTTGGAGGCGTCGCGGAAGGCGTCGAACCAGGAGGTGAGAAAGTCGCGCCGGGAGGATCGGTTCCGGTCGCTCATCGGGCGGCCTCCTCCGGGATGGGGATCTCCTCCCAGTCGACCGCGTCCCTGATCTGGTGAACATCCGTTCGATCGAGGGCGTCGGCGACCAGGGTGCCGACGTCGAGACCCGCCTCTGCGGCGTCGAGTTCGTCGGCGAAAGACTTGGTGGCCGGATTCTCGGGCATCAGGAACGAGCAGCAGTCGAAGTGAGGGAGGATTGAGAGTTCGAAAGAACCCGCCATCTTGGCGATGTCGATGATCTGTTGTTTGTCGAGGCCGATGAGCGGTCTGAGCACCGGGAGTGGGGTCACGGCCTCGACGGCCGCCATGTTCTCGATGGTCTGGGAGGCGACCTGGCCGAGACTCTCGCCGGTGACCAGCGCACGGGCTTTGAAGCGGCGGGCCGCGCGCTCGGCGAGGCGGAACATGAATCGGCGGTAGAGCAGGATCCGGAGCGAGGTCGGGCACCGGGCCGCGATCTGTTCCTGGATCTCGAGCAGGGGGACCATGGCGAGCCGGGCCTGACCCTGGTAGCGGTTGAGGACCCGCACCAGATCATGGACCTTGTCGAGGCTTGCCGGATCGGTTCGCGGAACCGAGTGGAAGTGGACGAAGTCGAGCCGCATCCCACGCTTCATCATCATGTAGGCGGCGACGGGCGAGTCGATGCCGCCGGAGAGCAGACAGCAGGCGCGGCCGCCGACACCGACCGGCAGGCCGCCGGGGCCCGGGACCTTCCTGGTCCAGGTGAAGAGGCCGTTGTCGTCGACCAGGATGTGGATGGTGAGTTCGGGGTCGTTCAGCTGAACCGGCCAGCCGGTCTTGCCCTGGACAAACCTCCCCAAGGAGCATTCGATTTCCATCGATGTCAAGGGAAAGGTCTTGTCGGAGCGAAGACAACGGACCGCGAAACTTGAGGGTGAGATGCCGTCGAGGCGGGGTTCGATCACGGCCTCGAGGTCGGCCATGGTGAAACCGGCGTGCTCGACCGCCATGATGGCGCCGAGACCGAAGACCGTGTGCAGCCTGCGAGCGGCCTCGGCGAAGTCGACCGCTTCGGAAAAACTGACCAGGACCCGCCAGGCCGGCCGGGTGACCGCGGCGACGGGGAGATCGGCGAGCGCTCGGCGGACGTTTTCGGTCAATGTCCTTTCGAACCACTTGCGGTTGCCGCCCTTGAGGCTGATTTCGTTGGTGGTTGCGAGGACCTGGGTGACGCGGTTCATCCGCGTAAGAGTACCACTTGCAGCGAGCTGCGCCGGGTTGAACCCGGGGCATCGCAACCGACGCAGCATCGCACGGAGAAACGCAGATAGCGCAGGTGGACGCAGATGCATCGCACCATCGCAGTTGAACTGCAAAGTACGCCAAGAGCATCCATCGCAAAGAGGCGCAAAGCCATCGCAATCGAGGGTGGGCTCAGGCCCACCCGACAAAGAACGGCCTATCATTGTGGTGCGGGCGTCCCGCCCGCAGGATGCCGTTGGGGTTTGGCGCCATCGAGCCCCGGCGAGGGTAGGGCGTTCGGCTTCCCGGAGTTCCGGCCTTCCGGTCCGCCTCCGGCGACCCGGCGTCGAATGCTGGGATGGACCGCCGTGGGGTGGTCCCGGGCCCACCTTCAGAGGCATCGATGCAGCCGAAGCGTTCCCCGCGAGTCCACAGGAAGATGTGGCGGCCCCTGCCCCTGTCGCTGCCCCGGTCGCTGTCGCTGTCCCAGCCCCGGACGCGGTTATCGAAGATCGGCGACAATGGACTCATGACCGATTTCGCCCTCACCGAACGTGACGCCGCCGTCGCCTGGGCGCTCGCCTACAACACCCACGACCCGTCGGCGTTGGAGCCGATCCTCGCCGAGGATGTGCGGGTGATGTCGCGGTGGGTGGTCAATGACCTTGTGGGCCGGGATCGATACCTCGGCTATCTGCGATCCAAATTCGCGACCTTTGAAACGACCGGTTCGGTGGTCCGGGTCGAGGTCGGAGAAACGCCGGGAGGATCGGTGGAATCACCGGGAAGACCCTGTGCGTTGATCGAACAGGACGGTTCGCTGCTCGCGACGGTTCTGTTCGACGTCGTCGGTGGAAAGCTGAGCCAGATTTCGCTCGGTCCGTTCCCGCCGCCGGGCGACTGTCGGCGGTGGGAGGAGTTTCCGGGATTCGACTCAGGCGAGGAACTCGTCAACTGACGATCTTCCGAGGGCCCGAAGACGACCGTCTACGCCAAGGTCTGATCGATGAGCCTGAGCAGGATCTCGAGCAGTCCCATCTGGTCCATTTCTTCGGGACGGGCGAGGAAGGCGTCGAGCTCGGCGTCGCGTCCGGCGAGGCTCGAGAGACCGTCCACGAGTTCGTCGGTGATGGTGCCCTTGCCGAGCTGACTCATGGACCAGGTCAGCATCTTGTGATCGAAGGCAACGAGGTCGCGCCGGTCGCTGATCTTCTGTTGGTGGTAGGCGAATCGCTCGATGCTCGGCCAGATTTCGGTTGCCGTGGCGACATCCTTGTCGGCCAGACGCCAGGTCGCGAGTTGGCCGCGAATGGCGATCATGGTCAGCTGCTCGTCGAGTCGGACGTGCTCGTAGATCGGTGACTTCATGATCGCGTCGATGGCGATCTCGACCGCTTCGAGGGCCGCGTCATAACCGGAAGCGGTCGTCGGCGCCGGGTGGGCGAAGGCGAGCCCGAACGGCCCGATGGTCTTGCGGAGGGAGATGGCGATCTCGAGACTGGAACTGGGTTCGATCTCGGGCCGGGGCGTTCCTTTTTGAGCGCCTCGCTCCGGTCTCGGCGCGGGGGGGGCCGCAGCGGGTCGTTTCGCCTCTCCGCCCTTGGCCGCCTGGAGCTCGGTCGCCCGCTTCACCAGGGTGTCGGTGATCAACTTGTGCTGGTTTCGAACCCTGAACTCGATCTGGTCGTCGCCGGTCAGCGACGGGTCGAGAGGGATCTCGCGGCTGGTCACCAGCCGTCCGCCGTCGTAGACCAGCGTCCGAATCCTGACCTTCTGGCCGGGGATGAGCTCGGTCTGGATGGTGAACTCCCTGCCGAGGAGTGCGATCTTGTCGATAATGCCACTCATTCGAAGGCATTCAATCACGATGCGACTCCGACGGCAACCTCGATCAACCGCAGGCGGACGCCGCCAAACCGACCCCGAGGTAGCGGAACTCTTCGATCGCATTGTAGAGGTGAGCCGAGATCCGAAGCGCCCGGCGCGGAGGGACCGACCAGAGGGTGACCGGGACCTCGATGGAAAAATCTCGGAACAGCCGCTCCTGGAGTGGGTCGAT
Organism: Acidobacteriota bacterium; assembly: GCA_024641545.1. Lineage (GTDB taxonomy): Bacteria > Acidobacteriota > Thermoanaerobaculia > Thermoanaerobaculales > Sulfomarinibacteraceae > JAHECW01. The sequence goes on along the minus strand of JAHECW010000134.1, from coordinate 6,068 downwards.
GTCCGGGTTGGATCGCCGGTTGTCGTCGGTTCGAGGTGGCAGCGGAATCGCCGCCAACGAGCCGATCATCCCGTCGGGACAGGGTTGCTGGAAGCCGAGGACCGAGCACAGATGAGCCATCGCTTCGAGTGCCAACCTCCGATTCCGCGAGCGAACGCCGGGCCAACCGCCGGGGTCCAGTGCCCCGACTGTTTCGACAGCCGACGGCACCGTCAACCACGGGGTCGGGTCGCCGGTGCCCGTCCAGTCGAACTCGAGACGAAAACGGCTGCGGTCGACCAGGGGAGCGGCGGCGCCGTGGCTCGTCACGAGGGGGTGGGTCCGGGCCCGCCAGTCATCGCGGACGGCGAGGAACGCCGCCCCTTTTGGGGCGCACATCCACTTGTGGCAATTGCCGGTGTAGAAGGGCGCGCCGATCCCGGTCAGATCGAGATCGATCATTCCCGGCGCGTGCGCGCCGTCAACGATCAGGATGACCCCCCGGTTTTCGAGTTCGGCCGCGATTTCGTTGATCGGGAAGACGAGTCCCGTCGGGCTGGTGACGTGATCGACGACCGCGGCCCGGGTGTGCTGCGACAGACCTCGGACCACCGCCTCGGTCACCCGCTCCGGCGCGGCGAGCGGGAAGGGCAACGGGACCTCGACGACGCGGGCCCCCGTCCTTCGGGCCGCAACCTCGACGGCGTTGCGGCACGCGGCGTAGCCGTGATCGGTGACCAGGATCTCGTCGCAAGCCGCAAGGGGGATCGCGGCCAATGCGGTGTTGACGCCGGTGGTGGCGTTGGCCACGAAGGCGAGGCCTTCGGGGTCGGCGCGGAGGAAGGCGGCGAGCTTCAGGCGGGCCGTGTCGAGCAACTCGGGCAGCTCGCGGATGAAGAACCGCACCGGTTCGGCCTCCAACCGCGCCCGGAACTCGTTCTGAGTCTCGAGGACCCTGATCGGGCACGCACCGAACGATCCGTGGTTGAGAAAGACGACTCCGGGGTCGAGGCTCCAGTGCCCGGCAAGACCTGATCGCGGCGGGAGTCCCGTCGGTTCATTTGTCATTGATGCATCATACGGCTCGAATCTCGGATCGGCGCCTGCTCGTTTAGAATTGCGAGGTTATCTCAACAAGCGACGCAGGCTTCACCGAGAAGCTCGTTGCTCAGGGTACGAACGGCTGACGGTCAACCGCGGTTGATCACGGCGAGGATCCCGCGGCCGAACTTCTTCGTGATTTGCGGGCCGATGCCCGAGACCTCGAGAAGCTCGTCCTCATCCGCCGGGCGGGCGCGGCAGATGGCGGTGAGGACCCGATCGGTGAGAATGCGGAATGCCGGCACCCGGCGCTTGCGGGCCTCGGCGAGCCGCCACTCCCGCAGCTTCTCGAAGAGCCGCTCCTGATCAGCATCGAGGATCGAGAACTGCTCGGCGGACACCGGTGCCGCCGGTTTTGACGTCGATCGGGACGTGCGGGGTCCCTTCGTCTTCTTCGTCTTCTTCGTCGTTGGTTGTGATGGTGCCTCGACGACCTGGATCGAATCGGCGACATCGGCTCGCGCCAACCGGCCCGCTCGGGTGAGAAAGACACGCTGGAAGCGGATGGTCCTGCCGTCCTTGACAAAGGAGTCCGCCCGCATCTCCACCAGCCCCTCGCGGGCGAGACCGTCGAGAAGGGCCTCGAAAGCGCTTCGATCGGAGGTGCCGCCGGTGCCGAGCTCGCGGTGGATCTGACCGGAGGTGGCGCCGTCCCGGCCCTTGAGCAGACTGATGATGGCCGAGAGCTGCTCGATCTCCCGGGCGGTCGGGTCGCGGAAGCTGGTGGCGAGGCAGTCTTCGGCCGCGCACCGGTCGCAGATGCCGCACGGGGTTTTCGGGTCGTTGCGGTCGCCGAAGTGCTCGACCAGCCGCACCATGCGGCAGCCGTGGCCGGAGGCGAAACGGATCATCCGCTCGATTTGAGCGTGGCGATGGGCTCGCTGGGCTTCGTAGGATTTCTGCCAGTCGTCCCGGCCCCGCGCCGCGTTCTCCTCGGGGTCGACCACGGCGCCGTGGTGGATCCAGAGTTTCTCGAGGGCGGTGGCAAAGACATCCGGCGCGATCCCGGCCCTGACCCGGATCTCATCCGACGGCCGCGGTCGATCATCGAGCGCCGAGAAGACTCCGGCGAGGACCCGGACCTCCGGGTAGTCGCGATCGAGAAAGAACTGGTGGGTGTGTCGATCGGCCCACGAGTACAGCAGGATCGCCCGCGCCGGTTCGCCGTCTCGACCGGCGCGGCCGATCTCCTGGTAGTAGCTCTCGAGACTGCCCGGGAGCCCGGTGTGGATCACGGTGCGGATATTCGCCTTGTCGATGCCCATCCCGAAGGCGATGGTGGCGACGATGACCTCGGTCTCCCCGGTCTGGAAGCCGCGCTGCACCCGGTCCCGTTTGTCGGCCGCCATGCCGGCGTGATAAGCAGCGGCCGGGAACCTCTTGCCGAGTTCGGCGGCCAGAGCTTCGGTCTCCTTGCGGGTCGGCGCGTAGACGATGGCGGGACGGCGGCCGGGGTCGGCCAGGATCTTCCTGACCACGGATTGCCGGGCCGAAGGCCTCGCCTCCACCACCTCGACCGCGATGTTGGTGCGTCGGAAACCGTGGATGAACTCCAAGGCGTCGGGGATCCCCAGCTGTTCGATGATGTCGCGTTGGACCAGGGGGGTCGCGGTCGCGGTGAGACCGATGACCGGTGTCGGGCGCAACAGCGGCAATCTCTCACCGAGCATTCGGTAGTCGGGTCTGAAGTCGTGCCCCCAGTGCGAGATGCAGTGGGCCTCGTCGACCGCGATGAGAACCGGCTTGCGTTTGCCGAGCATCTCGGGAAAACCGGGGACGCCGAGTCGTTCGGGCGCGACGAAGAGGTAGTCGAGCTCACCGGCAAGGTAGGCCTGGCACACCGCCCGCGACTCGAGCCGATCGCGTCCCGAGTGGATCCGTTCGGCGCTGAGCCCGTGTTGCTTCAGCGCCTCGACCTGGTCTTCCATGAGGGCGATGAGGGGGGAGAGCACGAGCGTGGTGCCGCCTCTGGCGAGTCCGGGAAGCTGGTAGCAGAGCGACTTCCCGGCGCCGGTCGGCATCACCAGCAACGCATCGTTGCCCCCGGTGACCGCACGACAAACCTCCTCCTGGAGGGGCCGGAAGGCGGCGTGGCCGAACGTGCTCCGCATGAGGTCTGCGAGCTCGTCGGGCGGCGTCGGTCTTTGCTGACGACTCATCGATCGATGGTGTCCTCCTCGGGGTGGGTGAATTCTATCAACGACCGGGCGGCGGGGTGTTCTACACTTCGGAGAAGATGAACACCTCGATTGAACTTCATCCTCCCTGCAGCGGGTTGTCGACATGAAGTCCGAACGGATCGTCCTCGTTCTCGCCGCGGTGCTCTTCCTGTGGTTCCTCGGCGCTCACGATCTGTGGGCCCCCGACGAACCGTTCTTCGGCGAGGGAGCGCGCGAAATGCTCATCGACGGCCAGTGGCTGGTGACCCACGTCAACGGGGTCGTCAACAGCCACAAACCGCCGCTCTTTTTCTGGTTGATCGCGATCTTCTCGATCCCGTTCGGGGCGGTCACCGAGTTCACCGCCCGGCTGCCGTCGGTGCTGGCCGCGCTGGGAACCCTCGCTCTGGTCATGCGCCTCGGGCGGCGCTGGTACGGTCCGAAGACCGCCGTCCTCGCCGGCGTGCTGCTGGCGACGAGCTACATGTTCTGGGACAAGGCGCGCTGGTCCCAGATCGATTCGCTGCTCTGTTTTCTGATCTGGGCGGCGCTCTCGGCCTTCGATGCCTGGCGTTCGGGGGGTGCCGACGGCCGGCGCGCCGGTGCGCTGTTCTGGCTGGCCGCCGGGTTGGCGGTGCTTGCCAAGGGGCCGGTCGGGCTGCTCCTGCCCCTCGGAGTCGTCGTTCTGGTTCTTGCCGTCGAGCGCGATCTCGGGTCGCTGCGGCGCTTCGCTCCGCTGCTCGGCCCGGCGCTTTTTGTCCTTGTTACCGGGGCCTGGGCCCTGGCGGCCACCTTCTGGGGGCCCGCCGAGTACTCGGTGGTCGGGGCGCTGCGCGAGCACTTTGTCGAGCGCGGGATGCACGGGATGCACCACGTTCAACCGTTCTGGTACTACGCTGAGCGGCTGCCGCTGTCGCTGCTGCCGTGGACCGCCCTGCTGCCCGGCGCGCTGGTTCTGGCGTGGCGCGACCGACGCCGATCGGCGGGGCAGCGGATGTCCCTGGCGACTGCGCTCTTTGTCGTGGTTTTCTTCTCGCTTTCAACCGAGAAGCGCGATCTCTATGTCCTGCCAGCGTTTCCGGCCATCGCGTTGATGATGGCGGTCATGGTGGGCGGGATCGCCGGCCGGCGGGAAGGGTTCGAGAACGTCGCAACGCTTGATCGCAGGTGGGTGACCATCGGTCAGGTCGTGGTCGGCGGTCTCTTCACCCTCGTCGCAGTTGCGGTGCCTTTCGCCGGCGGCCGCGTCGAGTATCTGCCGGCCTGGATGGTGTATCTGCTCGGCGCGGTGTTTCTGATCACCGGGGTGGTGGTTCTGGTCACCGCGTTGCGCGGCCGCGCGCTCGATTCGGTGGTCGCGACCTCGGCCGGGATGGTTGTTCTGTACCTCGTGGCGACGGCGCTCGTCTACCCGGCCATGGAGTCGCGAAAGTCGTCGCGGTCTTTTGCCTTGGCGACCAGGGAAATCACGGCCGCGTCGCGGGCCGAAGGGCATCGTGTCGTGGCCTGGCGCGCGGGCAATATCCCGATCGCGGTGGCGTTCTACTCCGATGGGCTCTACACGGTCGAGACCGACGATGTCGATGTGCTGGCCCGCCACCTCCGGCAGGACGCCCTGGTCTACGCGATTGTGAGGGCGGATCAGATCGACGAGGCGCCGGCCGATGTCCGCGAGAATTTGACGGTGCTCCACGAGCAGCGGTTGAGCCGGAAAGACCTCGCGTTGGTGGCCAATCGGCGGCAGTGACGTCGCGGCACTGCAGGGTTGAAACGCTGGGACGCGAGGGACCCAAGAGCATCCATCGCAAAGAACACAAAGCCATCGCAATTGAGAGTGGGCGGCGCGTGCTCGGAGCGCTGACGTGGCCGCTGACGCTGCCCCGGCTTCCCGGAGCACCGGCCTTCCGGTTGGCCCATTGTGGTGCGGGCGTCCCGCCCGCAGGATGGTCTGTGTCTTGGCACCATCGGGCACTGGCTCGGGCAGGGCACGCGGTTTCCTGGGGCTCCGGCCTTCCGGGCCGCCTGCGGCGGCCCAGCGTCGCGCGATCAGCGTGGTCGGAGAGCAGAACGGGAAGGGCTGCGACCACGCTGGTCGCGCGAGCGGCGGCCTCATGGCGGGCCGGGAGAGATGCACCGGGAGGTTGTGCCGCGAGGGTTGCCCGGTATGACAATGTGCGGGAGAGGGCGCAGAGCCGACAGGCTTCTGGGGCACATTGTCAAACCCGGCACGCCCCGGTGGAGGTTTGCCGCTGCCCCGGCCGCTGTCGCGGTTGTACCGGGAGGCTGGGATCCATTGTGGGGCCGGCGCCCCCGCCGGCCTTTCCGGCCTTCCGGTTGGCCCATTGTGGTGCAGGCGTCCCGCCCGCAGGATGCTCTGCGTCTTGGCACCCATCGGGCACTGGCGCGGGCGGGGCACGCGGCTTCCTGGGGCTCCGGCCTTCTGGTCCGCCTTCGCCGTCCCAGCGTCGCGCGATCGGCGTGGTCGGAGAGCAGAACGGGAAGGGCTGCGACCGCGCCGATCGCGCGCCGGCGGCCTGTTTCGCGGCCGGGAGAGATGCGCCGGGAGGTTGTGCCGCGTGGGTTGCCCGGTATGACAATGTGCGGGAGAGGGCGCAGAGCCGGCAGGCTTCTGGGGCACATTGTCAAACCCGGCACGCCCCGTTGGAGGTTTGCCGCTGCCCGGGTCGCTGTCGCGGTTGCACCGGGAGGCTGGGATCCATTGTGGGGCCGGCGCCCCCGCCGGCCTGTCCGGCCTTGCGGGTGGCCTATTGTGGTGCGGGCGTCCCGCCCGCAGGATGCCGTTGGGGTTCGCCACCATCGCGGACTGGG
>JAHECW010000133.1 GCA_024641545.1 Acidobacteriota bacterium | reverse complement strand
TGCCCCGGTCGCTGCCCCGGTCGCTGCCCCGGTCGCTGCCCCGGTCGCTGCCCCGGTCGCTGCCCCGGTCGCTGCCCCGGTCGCTGCCCCGGTCGCTGCCCCGGTCGCTGCCACCGCGCAGTAGTTGTGGTCGGGTCAGATCTTCAACGCGAGCAGGGCTCGGTGCAGCTCCGAGCCGGTGTTGAATCTGGCGGATGGGTCCTTTTCCAGGCATCTGAGAATGAGTTCGGCCAGACGGGGGTCGAGTTGCGGTTCGAGATCGAGGGGATCGGGCGGCGGCATTCTGAGGTGAGCGTCGACGATGCTCCCCTCGTTGAAGGGCGGGCGTCCGGTGGCGAGATGGAATGCCGTGGCCCCGAACGAGTACACATCGGTGGCCGGGGTCGGTCGCTTGCCGCGGATCTGCTCGGGCGCCATGTAGTACGGGGTGCCGTAAATCCGGAGGTCGCGCCCGGAGGTCAGATCGAGGCGAGCCGCGATGCCGAAGTCCAGCACCTTGACCTCGTAGTCCGGAGTCAAGAGGATGTTGGCCGGCTTGAGATCGCGGTGGATGATTCGGTGGTGGTGGGCGTAGCCGACCGCGTCCGCGAGCCGGGTCAAGATCAGGAGAATATTGCTGCTGATCCGCTGGCGGGCGCTTCGGACCACCTGGTCAAGAGCTTCGCCGGGTACGAACTCCATGGCAATGAAATAGCCACCGAAGCCGGCCTCGAAATCGAAGATGGTGACGATGCCGGGGTGGTTGAGGATCGCTGCGGTCTTGGCTTCGTCCTCGAGTCGCGCGGCGACCTCCGGCGAGGTCTCCCGGAGGACTTTGATGGCCACATCGCGGTCGAGCCGTGTGTCCCTCGCCTTGTAGACCACTCCCATCCCGCCCCGGCCAAGCTCGGTGAGAATCTCGTATCGGTGGGGACCGGCGCCGGGCGAAAACGGTTCGGCTTCCCCGTCCGGCGTGCTCCGTATCCGGTCGCTCACCTGCTGGGTCGTGGCGAGTTCCTGACGGAGTGCGCGGGCAGGTTCATACGAGTAGTCGAATTCCAGGATGCGGTCGACGATGGCGATGCTCTTGTCGCTGCTCCCGGCTTCGAGAAAGTACCTGGCAAGAGCCACCGCCGGGTCCAACCTGCCGGGCTGGAGGGCGACGCCGACCACGGCGCGTTGGAGACAAAAGATGGCGTCGTCCAGTGAGCCGTGGTCTCGGGCCCAGCCGGCGATGTCGAGAATCACGTCGGGAACGTCGGGTACGGGACCCGGATGTTGGCGAAGCACATGGAACGCTTCCTCGAGCATCCCGGCCCGGTGGAGCTCGATGAGTGCGTCCTGAAGGTACCCAAGGCGGGCCATGAAGAGGGCGGTCTTGTCGGCCCTGCCGAGTCCTCGATAGATCTCCAGCGCCCGGACATCTTCGCCGGCGCGTTCCGCACACCGAGCCGCCGCTTCGAGGTCACCGGCGAACTCCCAGAGATCGCTGGCTTCGGCCCAGCGGTTGAGATCCTCGAGAATCGGCGCCGCAATGGTCCACCGTTTGGCGCTGCGGGCGAGATCCACCGCCGCCTCCGGACGACCGGAGGAGACCAGAATGTTGACCGCCTTTTCGACCCGCCCGGAGGAGGCGAGCACCTGGATCAACTCGTCCTCCATCTTCAGGTCGGACAGGACCGGGACCAGGTCATCGGTCTCGGTCTGGAGGACTCTGCTGAGACGGTCGAGCTCGGCTTCGGTGACCGCCCCGGGTTGGGTCGTCTGCTGCAGTTGGTCATACAGGCGTCCGAGGTGCCGGACCCGGATCTTGGCGGATCGGTGGGGGTGGCCGGCATCCGATGACGACCGCGCCGCCTCGACGAGATTGTTGGCTTTGAGGAACGCATCGGCCGCCCGAGCGTGATCCTCAGCCGCTCTCCAGGCGTAGCCCACCGCCTGCCAATCTCCGAGCGCTTCGGAGAGTCGCGCTTCGGTGGCGTGGTCACCCAACTGTTTGGCGACGCGGAGAACCGGTTGAAACGCCGCATCCGACGACTGGAGGTGGCCCTCTTTCAGCGCGATGTTGGCGATTCGAAGGGCCTGTTTCGGATCACCGGCCCGGATCCATGCGCCGACGGCCTCGCTCAGGTGTTCGTTTCCGACCAACCACTCGGCAAGCTCACGCTCGCACTTCTGCGCCGTCTTGGGGTCGTTGGCCTGCCGAAACGCCCGGGCGGCGTCGGTCAGCCGTCGTCCGCCGGCCAAACGGAAGTACTCACCGGCCTCAGCGAAACGCTTCAGGAGAGTGGCGGCCTCGGCTGCCTTCAACCACGACCTGCCCTTCTTGAAGTTCGCAAGGGCGGGCTGCAGCCTGCCGTTCTGCAAGTAGATTTCGCCGGCCCCCTCGAAGTCACCGCGGTTCCTCAGGGAACGGACCAGACGGTCGACGCGGCTGCCACCAAAGAGAATTCCGAACATCCCCCACACCATGAGGATGCCCGAGATGATGTTGGCCAGGATCTTGACCGTCGGCATCCGGAGCCAAAAGAGAACCTGGGTGGCTCCCGGGTCGTTGGTCGGGGGCGCCGACGTGAGCAGGCCGAGGTTGAACAAAGCGGCGATCACCAGACCGAGACCCAGGGGTACGACGTAGCGTCGCTGAGAAAAGGGCGTCATTGCGAGGAGGCTGACCATCGCAGCGGTGAGTGGTGCGTCACACGCCATGGCAGCATTCTACCTCGCCACCTCGTTGACGGGAAACTTGAAATTTTATAAAGGTTCGCTCATATTTATACCGACAGGGCATTCTCCCGAGCCGGAGGATGCGGTAGGGCCAGCAGGTGGTGATGGAGGCGAGTTTGGCGACTGATTACTACAAGACGCTCGGCATTCAGCGCTCGGCGGATGTCTCGGACATCAAGAAGGCCTACCGAAAGCTCGCGCGCAAGTTTCATCCGGATGTCAACCCGGGCAACGACGAGGCCGAACAGAAGTTCAAAGAGATCCAGGAGGCGTACGCGGTCCTGTCGGATGCGGACAAGCGGAAGCAGTACGACACATTCGGTACCGTGGATGGTGATCCGACCGCCGGTTTCGACCCGTTTCGGCGGGCTCAGCGGAGAAGCGGCGCGCAGGGGCCCGAGGGTTTTCGGGTCGATTTCGACGGGATGGGTGGGTTCCAGGATCTCGGTGACATCTTCAGCCAGTTCTTCGGTGGCGCGCGGCCGGGCAAAACGCGGCAGGCGCCGCGCCGCGGCGCGGACCAGGAACTCGCGGTGGAGATCAGTTTTGCGGATGCGGTTCAGGGCACCACCATCAGCCTGCCGGTCCAGCGACAACTTCAGTGTTCGACCTGCGGCGGCTCGGGGACGGCGCAGCGGAGCAACTGCCCGAGCTGCCACGGCGTCGGTGTGGTGATTTCAACCGAAAAACTGCGCGTGAAGGTGCCCGAGGGCGTCGCGGACGGCAATCGGGTTCGGGTTGCCGGAAAAGGCGCCGATGGAGGCCAGGGTGGAGCTTCCGGGGATCTTTTCGTCCGGGTCAAGGTTCGGCCGCACGGGTTTTTTGAGCGCGACGGCGACAATGTCCACTCGACGATCCCGGTGACCTTCCCGGAGGCCTACCTTGGAGCCGAGGTGGAGGTCGGGACGATCCACGGGCCGGTCCGTGCCAAGGTCCCACCGGGCACCAACTCGGGCCGAACCTTCCGTCTGCGGGGTAAAGGGGTCCGAAACACCAAGACCCGCGCCCACGGTGATCATCTCTACACCGTGGAGATCGTGGTACCGAGAGTGGTGTCGCCGGCCGGGGAAGAGGTTGCGCGCAAGGCGAATGAGCTTTATCAGGGGAACCCGCGCGACGCGTTGCCGCGAACGCTCTAGAATATTTTCAATTTTTAATTCTCAATTCTTAATTAGATCGCAAATGCACGTAGGAGTGCAGCGATGTAATTATGAATCGAGAATCAAGAATTAAGAATTCGGTTGCGCGGGCCACACTTCGGTCTTCCGCATCTTGTCCACCCTCCTGAGGAACATCTTCTTCTTGATGCCTCGTAAGTGGTGGACGAGGAGGCGTCCGTCGAGGTGATCGACCTCGTGGCAGATGGCCTGGGCGAGCAGTCCCGATGCCTCGATCTCGAAAGGCTCACCGTGTTCGTCCTGGGCGGTGACGAGCACTTCCCGGGGTCGGGAGAGGGTTGTGAACAGCCCCGGGAACGAGAGACACCCCTCTTCGAGGGAGATCTTTCCCGAGGTCTCGGTGATCGTTGGATTGGCCAGCACGATCTTCTGGGTCGGGTCCTTCCCGACGGAGAGGTCAACGGTGGCAAGCCGGAAGTTGGCGCCGACCTGGGGCGCCGCGAGACCGAGGCCGGGCGCCTGCCAGCCGGTTTCAAAAAGGTCGTCCACGAGGCTCGCAAGGGCGGCGTCAAAGCTCTCCACCGGCGCATTTGCCGCCTCGAGACGGGCATCGCCGAATACCAGGATCGGTCGAACGCTCATCGGTGTTCCATCCTCCTTCGGGTCGCACGCCAGCACTCGTCGATTCTGGTTCGCAGCGCGTTCGGATCGACGGTGGTCAGCCGTCCGTCGACCACCACCGGTCGACCGTCCACGAGCACGTGGCGGACATCGGCCGCAGACCCGCCGTGAACGACCCTTGCAACCGGGTCGTCGCCGGGGATCATCGACCATCCATCGAGGGAAACAACCGTGATGTCGGCGGCCTTCCCCGGGGTGAGGGTGCCGATGACATCGGCGAGGTGGAGCACCCGAGCACCGTCACGGGTGGCCAGCGCCATGGCGTCCCACGCGCCGAGGGCGGTGGGGCCGGACCGTAATGAGTGGAGGGTTGCGGCGAGGGACATTTCGTAGAACGCCGACAAACGGTTGTTGCACGGCGGCCCGTCGGCCCCGAGTCCGACCGGCACGCCCCGCGACCGAAGCCCCGGGATGTCTGCAATCCCCGATCCGAGCTTGAGGTTGGCCCCCGGACAGTGGCAGATGCGGGTGCGGGTGTCGACGAGGAGTTGGATCTCCGCCGAATCGAGGTGGACGCCATGCGCCAGAACCACATCGGGACCCGTCAAGCCGACAGCATCGAGGTATTCGATGTTGCTCATCCCGGTGGCGGCGCGAACGGCGGCAACCTCGTCGGTGTTTTCGGAGGCATGGGAGTGGAGCAGCCAGCCGTGCTCGCGCGCAAGGCGGGCGCAGCCTTCGAGCAGTCCCCGGGTGCACGACAGGGCAAAGCGTGGAGCGACCGCATACCGGAGTCGGCCGCCGGCTTGACCGTGCCAGCGGCCGCCGATGCCCTCGGCGTCGGCAAGAGAGGCGTCGGCGTCTTCGATGAGGGCCGCGGCGGTTGAACTCCCCATATCCATGTGGGTCCGACCGGATGTCATTCGAATCCCCATTTTTTCGGCGGACTCGAAGACGCGGCCGTGGTCGTGGGTGGTCCCGAAATCGAGGACCGTCGTGGTTCCCCCGGTAAGAAGTTCGGCGATCCCGAGTTCGGCGGCGGTCGCGACCCCATCGCCGTCGAGGGCCGCCTCGTACGGCAGGGTCCGCCGCTCGAGCCAGTCGAGGAGCTCGAGCCCGTCCGCCTGATGCCGGAGCAACGACTGGACGACGTGGACATGAGACTGGATGAACCCCGGGAGCACGACGGCGCCGGAGGCATCGAGCACCCGCCGGGCCGTGATCTTGTCGGCGCCGCTCGGGAGGATCTCGGCGATCCGGCCGTCGCGGACCACGACATCGCCGGTCAACCAGTGTCGATCCCGCTCCATGGGCACCACGATTCCGTTGCGGACAAGGAGGTCACAATCGGGACTCATCCCGTCGATGCTCGCATCGGGGGTCGCGAGTGTCAATCGCTCTGGTGATCGGAGGGGAACAGAGGAAGCGTGGGTTCGAGCTGCGGAAGCAGCAGATCCTCGATCAGCTGGCCCCAACCGTCGCGGTCTTCGGGATCGAGGCGGACGGGTCTCAGCGCGCGCGCGGCGATCATCCCCTCGAGGAGCAACTCGATCTGTTCCTGGAAGCCGGCGTCGACCGCGCGGACCCCGTCATAGGTCGGGCGAACCCACAACGGTACGTGGATCATCACGTCGTAGGTCCGAATCCAGTAGTCGATGAAGCGTTCCCAGATCTTCTGCGTCCCGGCCGCATGAACCATGTAGCAGTAGTTGTCGAGGACCGATCGGTCGCAGAGGACGGCGTCGTGGACCGCCGCCGCTTCGATTTCAGCCGACACCTGGTTGTGGACGATCCACTCCTGAGCCTGAAGGGTGGTCTCCTGGTTGATGGGAAGCGGGCAGCGCCGTGCGACCTCGCGCACGATCTCGACGTCGACGTTGCGGCGCTTCAGCCGCGCGGCGAGTTCGAAGCACAGCGTCGTCTTACCGACGCCGTGGCTGCCGATGAGAGCGATCTTCATTGAACTGGCATTATAGCGTGGAGGGATTATTTGAGTTGACTGTCAACGGTCAACAGTTGACAGTCCGGACGCCTCAACCGGATGGGCTGTGAGACTGTCGACCGTCGACTTCCGACTACCGCTGCGTCGGTTTGCCGGTCGGCTTCAACGACCCGGGAAGGTTGCTGGCGGCGTCGAGCAATGTGGCGTGAATCTCGGCGGCGGATGTCGCCTCGAGCAGCCGCGCCATGCGGCCGGGATTGCGGACGATCCAGGCCAACCGCGAGAGCCAGCGAAGGTGGAGAGCGTCGTTGCGCAGTGCAAGCAGGAAGAAGACCTGAGTCTTCCCCATTTCCGGCGAGCCGAAAACCAGGCCGTCGGTCGACCGGGCCATGGCGATGAACTGTTTCGGGAACTTGTCTGCGGCGCGCCGACGGGCGTGGAGAAAAGCCACACCCTCGGGAACCGCGGTCGGTACCAGCCGTTCCCGCGCGGCGAGGGCGGCCTCGAGCCACGCCTGATCCTGAACCAAGCCGAGGTCCGTCACATGGGTGACCATGGCGTGAATGACATCGTTGCGGTTCTTTGCCGCGAGATCGGGAATGATCTGCTCGACGGTGATGATCTCATCGAACGGCGCATCGATGACCTGATTCGGCGCCGCGCCGGACGAGCCCACCGACTCTGCGGCGAGGGTGTCGAGGTATTCATCGAGCAACGCGCGGCGGAACCGCCACTGGCCGCCGATCTTCACTCCCGGGATCTTGCCTTCGTGAGCGAGACGGACCAATGTCCGTTCGGCGAGTTTGAGATAGTCGGCCGCCTCTTTCGCGGTCAAGTACGCTTCCATGGATCCTCCTCGTCACAGACCGATTGCGACATCAACTGGCTGAGTACTCCATTTTTGGGTTGGTGTCAAGAATTTTCGAGTGCTTGCACGGGTCGCTTCTGTGTGCTATCACGTATCCTTCAGCCGGTGCCGCCACTTTGTGGGCAGCGGGAATCGATGCGGGCGAAGCATGGTTGGGGGAAGCAACATCGGTGTCGGAGCCGGCGTCGCGGAACCACCGATTCGCAGGCGGATTCTCGTGCAGGCATCGGGTGTTGAGTGGGCAAAATAAAACCTGGATTGAATTGACGCAGGAGGAGGGACGCGAAATGAGTATTGAAGCAAGGGTCAAAGAGATCATCGTGCAGCAGCTCGGTGTGGATGCCGAAAAGGTGACCGCGAATGCGTCGTTCGTCGATGATCTCGGCGCCGACTCCCTTGACGTAGTCGAGCTCGTGATGGCCTTCGAAGAAGAGTTCGATGTCGAGATTCCGGATGAGGCGGCCGAAAAGATCGCCACCGTGAAGGACGCGGTCGACTTCCTCGAGAGCAACGCGAGCAGTTGATGCCTCGACGTGTGGTGGTCACGGGCATCGGCCTGGTCTCCCCGCTGGGGATCGGGACGCAGGCGACGTGGGACGCCCTGGTATCCGGACGCAGCGGGGTCGGACCCATCACCAAGTTCGATGCCGAGGGTTTTTCAGCCAGGATTGCGGCCGAGGTCAAGGGTTTTGACCCGTTGCGCTGGTTCGAACCCAAGGAAGTCAAGAAGTTCGACACCTTCGTTCACTATGCCGTCGCCGCCAGCGATATGGCTCTGGAGCAGTCCGGGCTCGAAATCGGGGACCACAATTCTCATCGGGTCGGGGTCGTGATCGGATCGGGGATCGGCGGGTTCCCCATGATCGAGGAGAATCACAAGAAACTCCTCGAACGTGGTCCGAAACGGGTCTCGCCGTTTTTCATCCCGGGCAGCATCATCAACATGTGCTCGGGTGTGGTCAGCATCCGTATCGGGGCGAAGGGCCCCAACATGGCCACCTGCACCGCGTGTGCGACGTCCGCACATGCCATCAGTGAGGCGGTTCTCTACATCCGCCACGGCTATGCCGACGCCATCATCGCCGGCGGATCCGAGGCGGTGATCACCCCGATGCCGGTCGCAGGCTTCGCATCCATGCGGGCATTGTCGACCCGCAACGATGAGCCGGAACGGGCCTCGCGGCCGTGGGACAAAGACCGTGACGGGTTCGTCATCGGCGAGGGATCGGGCATCGTCGTGGTCGAAGAGTATGAACACGCCCGCAAGCGGGGTGCGCCGATTCTCGCCGAAGTGCTCGGTTTCGGGATGTCCTCGGACGCCTATCATATTTCGGCGCCTTCGGAAGACGGCGACGGCGCCATCCGCTGCATGAGAGCGGCCCTCGACGACGCCAAGCTCAATCCCGAGGATGTCGACTACATCAACGCTCACGGCACCTCGACCCCGGCCGGCGATGTTGTCGAGACGATTGCGGTCAAGAGTGTCTTCGGCAGCCATGCGGAGAAGGTCATGGTCTCATCGACCAAGTCCATGTCCGGCCATCTGCTGGGCGCCGCCGGAGGCTTGGAGTTCGGAATCTCGGTTCTGGCGGTCAGAGACGGCATCGTGCCGCCGACGATCAACCTCGACGAGCCCGATCCCGAGAACGATCTCGACTATGTGGCCCACACCGCCCGCGAGGTGCCCATCAAGATCGCCTTGACCAACTCCTTCGGGTTTGGCGGGACCAACGGATGTCTGCTGGTCGGCGCGGCGGTTTGAATTCGGATGAACATGCAACCCGTCGGTCCGTCGCCCGCGGCAGCGTTCGGTTGAGTCCGGCCCGGAGATGCCTGTGCAGCCCCTGGGTCCTCGAGTCCTGACCGGTTTGGGTCGGCTTGCCACCCGAATCGACCTCTACAACTTCGGTCGGTGGCTGGTTCTGGCAATCATGATCGGCGTGGTTGCCGGTCTTGGTGCGGCGGCGCTCACGTGGGGAGTGGACGGTGTGTCCGGTCTGCTTCTCCACCGGGTTGTCGGATTCGAGGCGCCCGGTGACGGTGCGACCGAATCGGGTGGTTGGCACCTTCCGGAACGACCATGGCTGCTGCTTCTCGTGCTTCCGGGCGCGGGTCTCCTGGTGGGATGGATCGTCACCACCTTCGCCCCCGAGGCCGAGGGGCACGGCACCGATGCCGTCATCAACGCCTATCACCAAAAAGGGGCGATTCTGCGCCCCCGCATCATCCCCATCAAGCTCTTGGCGTCGGCCCTGACCATTGGATCCGGTGGATCGGCGGGTCGAGAAGGACCGGTGGCCCACATCAGCGCGGGTTTCGCCTCCTATCTCTCGCAACTGCTTCGCCTGCCGACCCTCGATCGCAGGATCCTCGTCATTTGCGGCATGGCGGCCGGCATCGGTGGCATGTTTCGGGCGCCCCTCGGCGCCGCTCTCTTCGCCATCGAGGTCCTCTACTCGGAGAACGACTACGAGTCCGAGGCCCTGATTCCGGCCATCATGTCGTCCATCGTCGCCTATGTTGTAAATGCGTCGCTCACCGGCTGGCAACCGATCTTCAGGACCGACATCGAGCAGTTCACCGCGCCGAGGGAGCTCATCGCCTACCTGGTCCTGGGAATCGTGCTCGCGGTGGTGGGATTCGTTTACGTCAAGGTCTTCTACGGCATGCGGGATGTGGTCTTCTCGAAGCTCCCGGTACCGAGGATGGTCAAGCCGGCGATCGGTGGGCTGCTCGTCGCGCTGCTCGCATTGGTGGTGCCGCAGGTGATGTCCGGGGGATACGGATGGCTCCAGTTGACCCTCGACGGCGCGTTGCCGCTCAAGGTCCTGCTGCTGCTGCTGCCGGCCAAGATCCTCGCCACCTCCTTCACCATCTCCTCGGGCGGGTCGGGCGGAGTCTTCGCGCCGTCCCTGGTTATCGGCGGGGTCACCGGGGCCGTCTTCGCCGCTGCAGCCGAGCGGGTAGCGCCCGGTTTTTCGCCGGCCACGGCGGCGTGCGTTCTCGTCGGGATGGGTGGCTTCTTTGCAGGTGTCGCCAAGGTGCCCATCGCTTCGCTGATCATGGTCGCCGAGATGAGCGGGTCGTACGATCTTCTGGTGCCGCTGATGCTGGTGTGCTCGGTCGTTTTCCTTCTCATGCGCGGAGTATCCATCTACGAGGCTCAGGTTCCGACGCGGATCGACTCGCCGGCCCACATCGGTGACCTGCAGATGGATGTGCTCGAGAAGCTCACGGTTCGCGAGGTCGTCGACCAGCAGCAGGATCTGGTCACGTTTTCGCCGGGCACACCGTTCGATCGCATCCTCGAGGAGGTTGCGCCGAGCGAGCAGCACGCCTTTCCGGTGGTTGACGCCAAAGGGATGGTGATCGGGCTCTTCAGCATGACCGACGTGCGGCGGATGGTGGCGAGCCCGGATGTCTGGTCGCTTTTGGTGGCTTCGGATCTCTCAGTGGCGGCAAGCACCATGGCCTACCTCGAGCTCGACGACGACCTTCACACCGCGGTGAGGAGGTTCACCGCCTTCAAGCACGAGAATCTCCCGGTGCTTTCCGGACCGCCTCCCTCGTACCCCAGGGGCATGCTCTCCTACCAGCGCGTGCTCGAGGCCTACGACGAGGAGGTCCACCGGTTGCAGAGCGAGCACGAGCGCGCCGATCGTTGACCGTCGATCGTCAACTGGATCCGGCGTCCGACAGATCCAGGTGCATCATCATCAGCGCACAGATCGCGAGCTCGCCCCAATTGTGGACATAACCCAACTGCCAGTGGGAGATCGCGTCGTAGGGGCGACCGGCGTCGAGCATCTTGAAACCGCGCTCGAGTTCACGCTGCACTTCGGCGAGGCAGCCGGGCAGACCACCGGTTCGATTTCGGTGTTTGCAGATTTCGGCCCAGTCGGCGCGACACTCGACCGGGAGCCCGGCACCGATCTTCGGCGCCGGCGGCGGGCTGAATCCGGCGGGCTCGAGTTCCTGCGGCATGCCGGCGAGACGAATCCGCATCAGCTTCGCCGCCGAGGCGACCAGTCCGGAAACGACGTGGGTCGCCTGGATACCGTCGTAACGGTCCGATCTGCCCGTCGCGTCGAACCAGGTGCAGAATTTTCGGGCCTTGAAGGCAAAGAACTCGATCTGGGTGCCGTCGCTCACAACCACATGATCTCACGAGCGACCTTTCGCTGCGTTCCCGAAGTCACTCCGTCCTCCTCCCCCTCCCGGATTGCAGCGGCAGGGGCAGGGGCCGCGTCCGGGAAAGGGGCAGGGGCCGCTGTCGCGGTGGAGTGCCCGGTTTCAAATCGTGGGTGAGGCCCTCTCGTGCCGGAAAGTCCTCGGGGCACAATGTCAGACCCGGGACATCCCGGTGGAAAGGGTTTCCCGCCGCTTCCCGCCGCGGTCACGGATGTGGCGGGCATGCCGCAGCTCGGCAAGGATCTGCTACACTCGGCCACGGATGAATGACTATTCAGTATTCGCCAGAATCCAACCAGGGAGGTAGGCCGTGAACTGTATTGTCTGTGTGACCAGCGTCCCGGACACGGCGTCGGTCATCAAGATCGGAACCGACGGCAAGAACATCGACGAAACCGGCATCAAGTGGATCGTTTCGCCCTTCGACGAGTACGCTCTCGAAGAGGCGCTGCAGATCACCGAGGCCAAGGGCGGTGAGGTCACGGCGGTGACCTACGGTCCCGCCCGGGCAGAAGCAGCACTCAGAGACTGTCTGGCTCGTGGAGCCCACAAGGCGGTGCACGTCATCGGTGGCGAAGCCACCCTCGGCGACAGCTTCACCATCGCCAAGGTCCTGGCCAAAGTTCTTGCAGGGCGTGAGTACGATTGTGTACTTTGCGGCAACAAGGGCGTCGGCACCGACTGCAGCCAAGTTGGTCCGATGCTCGGCGAACTGCTCGGTATCCCCCACGTGGCCAACGTCACCAAGCTCGACGTCGGCGACGGGTCGTTCACCGCCGGACGCGAAGTTGAAGGCGGCCTCGAGCAGGTCGAGAGCTCCTTGCCGGCGCTGCTGACCTGCCAGAAGGGGCTCAACGAGCCCCGCTACGCGGCCCTCAAGGGCATCATGGCCGCCAAGCGCAAACCGGTCGACAAGATCGAGGTTGCGAGCCTGGGCATCGACGAAGCGGCCGATTCGTTCTACACCGTCCGCAGCCTCGAGCTGCCGCCGCCCAAGTCGGGGGGGACCATCATCCAGGGTGAGGACAATCCGGCGGCTGCAGCCGCGCAGCTGGTGAAGGCGCTTCGCGACGAAGCGAAGGCGATCTAGGGAGGCGATGATGGCTGGCATATTGGTTTTTGTCGAGCAGCGTAACGGAGTCATTCGTCAGGCCTCGCTTCAGGCCATTTCAGAAGCTCACCGCCAGGCCGGCGGCGATGTCGCCGCGGTCCTGGTCGGCTCCGGCATCGGCGATGCGGCCGCCGGGCTCGGCGCCTTCGGCGCCGCCAAGGTTTTTGTCGCCGACGACCCCAACCTCGCCCGGTATTCCTCCGAAGGCTACGGCGAAGCGGTCGCCAAGGCCGTGGAATCGGCTGCGCCCGACGCGGTCTTCTTCGCCGGCACCGCCATGGGCCGCGATCTCGCGCCCCGGGTGGCGGCCAAACTCGGTGTCGGCGCTCTCGCCGATGTCATCGCCCTCACCAAAGACGGTGACCAGTTCGTCGCCCGTCGTCCGGTCTACTCGGGCAAGGCCTTCGCCACCGTCGACAGCGCCGGCGTCAAGCCCCAGGTCATCAGCCTGCGGCCCAACGTCTTCGCCGCCGAACAAACCGGCGGCAGCGCCGAGGTCGTCGCTCTCGACGGGCTCTCGCTTGCCATCCGCGCGGTGGTCAAGGAGCTCGTCGACACCGGTGGCGGCGAGATCGACGTCGCCGAAGCCGACATCATCGTTTCCGGCGGCCGCGGTCTCAAGGGCCCCGAGAACTTCGCCTTGATTCGCGAGCTCGCCAACGCCCTCGGCGGTGCGGTCGGCGCCTCGCGCGCGGCGGTGGACGCGGGCTGGATCGCGCACAAGCACCAGGTCGGCCAGACCGGCAAGGTCGTGAGCCCGTCGCTCTACATCGCGGCCGGGATCTCGGGCGCCATCCAGCACCTCGCGGGGATGAGCTCGTCGAAGATCATCGTCGCGATCAACAAGGATCCCGATGCACCGATCTTCAAGATCGCCGACTACGGCATCGTCGGCGACCTCTTCGATGTCATCCCGCCGATGGTGGAAGAGGTCAAGAAGCTCGCCGGGTGAGATCGCGCCGGAGCGAAAACCAACAGCGGCCCATCGGGGCCGCTGTTTTTTCATCGCAGCATCGCAGGGTCGCGTCGCAAAGGGCGCGAAGATCATCCGTCGCAAAGATGCGCAAGGACATCGCAGTTGAGAGTCGGCCAGAGGTGGATTGAGCGGTGGTTGACTTCGTGGTGGCGTTGCGCATCACCGCCCCCTGGTCGTTCATGCCCTTCCCCGGTCGCTGCCCCTGCCGCCGGCGCGGACGCGGACGCGGACGCTGCCCCGGTCGCTGCCCCGGTCGCTGCCTACTTTCCCCGTCGTTCAGCGTAGCCGATGACCTCGCTGGCCTGTTTGGCGACGGTGATCCGGCCCTCGATATAGCTGCCCTCGGCGGCGGCAACCTTTGATGCGGTCACATCGGCGATGACGTGGCAGGTGGCGCGCATATCGACCTTCCGGGTCGCCCGGACCGTCCCGCGAAGCTCGCCTTCGACGACGAGATCGGTGACGGAGAGGCCGCCGGCGAAGCGGCTGCCCGGTCGAAGCCAGACGAGGCCCTCGACCTCCACCTCGCCTTCGAGGTTGCCCCAGATCTCGAGGTCGGTGGTTCCGCTGATCCGACCTTCGACGGTGACATCACGACCGATGGAGCTGGCGAAACCCTCGCGCTCGTCGGTGAAGCGCCGTTGAGGCGTGTCGTTTTGTCGGTCCGCCATGGCTCCTCCTCCATCCACGGACTCACCTGGTTCATCGAGAATAGCAGGCACCGGTCTTTTCTCAGCAACGGGGGCTGATCCACGCCGCCCTTTCACTTGCGACAGTATCGCGCCGACGTGGTATCCTTCACGCCCAGTGTGCGCCCGAGTCCGCAGTCTCGACCGATGCTGACGAATCGGTCGATGTCTCGGCTTGAAAACCGGCGCCGGAGGCACCTTGGACCTGCAAACTCTGATCCTGAATCTCCAGCACTTCTGGGCCGAGCAGGACTGTGTCATCCAGCAAC
>JAHECW010000132.1 GCA_024641545.1 Acidobacteriota bacterium | reverse complement strand
CTCGCGGCACAGCGCACCGGTGCATCTCTCCCGGCCGCGAAACAGGCCGCCGGCGTGCGATCAGCGTGGTCGCAGCCCTTCCCGTTCTGCTCTCCGACCACGCTGATCGCGCGACGCCGGGCCGCCGCAGGCGGCCCGGAAGGCCGGAGCCCCGGGAAGCCGCGTGCCCTGCCCGCGCCAGTGCCCGATGGTGCCAAGACACAGACCATCCTGCGGGCGGGACGCCCGCACCACAACGCGCGACGCCGGGACGCCGGGGGCGGCCCAGACGGCCGGAGCCCCGGGAATCAGGCGTCGCGCCACTCCGGTTGTGCAACCATGGAGAGCAGGATGGCAACAAACACCACCACACCGATCACCGTCGTTGGAGTCCCGACCGATCTCAACTCCTCGTTCATCCCGGGGGCCGCCCTGGCGCCGACCAGCATCCGCGAGGCGTTGCACAGCCCCTCGACGAATCTGTCGACCGAACGCGGGATCGATCTCGGCGCCCACCCGGGATGGGCGGACGGAGGTGACCTCGACCTGGACGATGCCTCGCTCGGCGCGTCCATCGATCGAGGGGTTTCGCGTCTGATCGAGACCGGCGGCCGCGTCGTCGCCCTCGGCGGCGACCACTCCATCACCTTCCCCATCGTCCGCGCGACCGCGCGCCGGCACGCTCCGCTGACGATCCTCCACCTCGACGCCCACGCCGATCTCTACGACGAGTTCGAAGGCAACCGCGAATCGCACGCCTGCCCGTTCGCCCGGATCATGGAGGACGGCCTCGCCGGTCGCGTGGTCCAGATCGGCATCCGCACGATGAACGCCCACCAGCGCCGACAGGCCGAGCGCTTCGGTGTCGAGGTCCACGGCGCCCGCGGGGTCCCGGCCGTCGCCGGTTTGGGGCTCGAGCCGCCGCTCTACCTCTCGCTCGATCTCGATGTTCTCGACCCGTCGTGCGCGCCCGGGGTGGCCCATCCGGAACCGGGGGGCCTGACCACCCGCGAGGTCCTTTCCATCATCCAGGACCTGCCCCACCCGCTGATCGGCGCCGATCTCGTCGAACTCAACCCCCACCGCGACCCCGACGGCCTTACGGCGATGGCGGCGGCCAAGCTGCTCAAGGAAATCCTCGCGAACATGATCGACTCTCACAACCTACCCGGGAGGAAACAATGATCGGATACGTCACGCTCGGCACCAATGACCTGGAACGCGCGGTCGCCTTCTACGACGAGCTGCTGGCGCTCATCGGCGCCGGCAGATTCATGGAAACGGAGAGCTTCGTCGCCTGGGGGGTCTCGCCGGACAAACCCGGCCTCTCGGTGACCAGGCCCTACGACGGCATGGCCGCGACCGTCGGCAACGGCGTGATGGTGGCGTTGGCCGTCAAGACCATCGACCAGGTGGACGCCCTGTACGCCAAGGCGATGGAGCTCGGCGGCACGGACGAGGGAGCGCCGGGACCGCGCGGCGACAGCGGCTTCTACGCCGCCTACTTCCGCGATCTCGACGGCAACAAGTTGAACGCGTTCTGCATGACCTCACCCGCCTGACGCCAACTTGGTGCTCTGCCGGCCGACGGGGGCGGGCGCCCGTCCCTGCGGTTTTTGATTGACCGGGGTGGGTTCTGGTGCTACAAGTACGCTCCCGCCATGCCGCCACCACGGCTGAACGCGCGTCCGGCACCCTTCCCAAGCAAGCGCGACATGCAACAGCGGACGAGGAGAACCCATGTTATCGACCGAGTTCAGGAATCTGGCGATCATCGCCCACGTCGACCACGGCAAGACCACGCTGGTGGATGCGATGCTGTGGCAGAGCGGGACCTTCCGCGAGAACGAACGGGTCAACGAGCGGGTCATGGACTCGGGCGATCTCGAACGCGAGCGCGGCATCACCATCCTCGCCAAGAACACCGCGGTCCGCTACAAGGGCGTCAAGATCAACATCGTCGACACCCCGGGACACGCCGATTTCGGCGGCGAGGTCGAGCGAACGCTGCAGATGGTGGACGGCGTGCTGCTGCTCGTCGATGCCGCCGAAGGCCCGTTGCCGCAGACCCGATTCGTCCTGTCCAAGGCGCTCCGCCTCGGTCTGCCGCCGATCGTGGTCATCAACAAGATCGACCGCGCCGACGCCCGGCCGGCCGAGGTCCTCGACGAGATCTACGACCTCTTCATCGATCTCGACGCCGCCGATGAACAGCTCGACTTCCCGGTCTTCTGCACCGACGCCCGCAAGGGTTTGTGCCACACCGGGATCGAAGGCGAGTTCACCAACCTGCTGCCGCTGATGGAGGAGATTCTCAAGACCATCCCGGCGCCCAAGGGCGATCCGTCGGCGCCGCTCCAGTTGCTGGTGACCAACCTCGATTATTCGGACTACCTCGGCCGACTCGCGGTCGGTCGGATCGTCAACGGAACGCTGGCGGCCAACAGCACGGTCGCGATCTCCCGCGAGGACGGCCTCGGCAAGGCCAGGGTGGGGGTGGTGTACTCGCACGAGGGGCTCAAAAGGGTCGACGTGGAGACCGCCATCGCCGGCGACATCGTGGCTCTGGCAGGGCTCGACGAAGTCACCATCGGCGACTCGCTGCTCGATCTCGACGATCCGAAGCCGCTGCCCCGGATCGCCGTCGACGAGCCGACCATGTCCATGGTCTTCTCGGCCAACACCTCACCCTTCGGCGGGCGTGAGGGTCAGTACGTCACCGCCCGGCAGATCCGCGCCCGTCTCGAGAAGGAAGCGGTGCACAACGTCTCGATCCGACTCGAGATCATCAGCAATGACGCCTTCAACATCATGGGCCGCGGCGAGCTCCAACTCGCGATTCTCATCGAAACCATGCGCCGTGAGGGCTACGAGCTGTCGGTGGCGAAACCGGAGATCGTCACCCGCGAGATCGACGGTCTCAAGCACGAACCCATGGAGATCGTCCAGGTCGACTGTCCCGAGGAGCACGTCGGGATCGTCACCCAGAAGCTCGGCACCCGCAAGGGCAAGATGTCCGAGATGCACAACCCGGGTCACGGCCGGGTGCGGCTCTCGTTCCGGATTCCGTCGCGGGGCCTGATCGGCTTCCGTTCCGAGTTCCTCACCGACACCCGCGGCACCGGCATTCTCAACCACCTCTTCGACGGCTGGTCGCCGTGGCAGGGGCCCATCGCCGGCCGCGCCACCGGGGCGCTGGTCTCCGATCGTCCCGGCAAGACAACGACCTATGCGCTCTACCATCTCGAGCCGCGCGGGACGTTGTTCATGGGCCCAGGGTCCGAAGTCTACGAGGGCATGATCCTCGGCGAAAGCACGCGCGACTCCGATCTCGACGTCAACGTCACGCGCGAGAAGAAGCTTACCAACATGCGCGCCGCGGGTTCGGACGAGGCGCTCAGGCTGGCGCCGCCCCGGGAGTTGACCCTCGACCGGGCGCTCGAGTGGATCGACGCCGACGAGCTCGTCGAGGTCACCCCCACCGCCGTCCGGGTCCGCAAGCGCATCCTGCCGGGCAATCAGCGGTCGAACCGACGGAAGACCCCGGTCGGGTAGATCGGGTGAGGGGTGAGAGAGTTACAGAGTTAGAAAGTCAGAAGGTATGAAGCCGGAAGTCACCACCTGACCTCCTCACTCTCTCACCTTCTAACCTTCTAACCCTCTTACCTATTGACCCGACGCTTCGCCCGCTGCAGTACACTCCGTCTCATGCCAAGAATAGAGATTCTCACCATCGGTGACGAGCTGATCGAAGGCCGGCTCGTCGACACCAACGCCTTCGAACTCTCCGCCAAGCTCGCCGATCTGGGTTTTTGTGTCGCCGAGCATCGGAGCGTCGGCGACGACATGGACGGGATGATCGAAGCCCTTCGGACCGCCGCCGGACGGGCCGACGCCGTGCTGGTGTCGGGCGGGCTCGGACCCACCAGCGACGATCTCACCGCGGCCGCAGCCGCCGCAGCGTTCGGGCTCGGAATCGAGCGATCGAGCGAGGCCCTCGAACACACCCGCCGGTTCTTCACCGAACGCGGTCGCGAGATGCCGCCGACCAACGAAAAGCAGGCCGACCTCCCGACGGGCTGCACGATCCTGCCGAACCCGGAGGGGACCGCCGTCGGCTTCCGCCTCGATGTCGGCCGGTGCCGGCTCTACTTCATGCCCGGCGTTCCGCGCGAAATCCGGCGGATGGCCGACGATTCGGCCCTGCCCGATCTCGCCTGCCGGCTGACCGCCGCGCCACAGACCGTCGCGACCCTGAAACTCTTCGGCAAGGGCGAGAGCGAGGTCGCCCAGCTCCTCGACGGGATCGAATTGGGGCTGCCGGAGGGGATCCGACTGGTGGTCCAGTACCGGGCGACATTCCCCGAGATCCACCTCCGGCTCGTCGTCCAGGGCGGCGACCTGTCCGCCGCCGGCGCGGTTCTCGAGCAAGTGGTCGGGGACGCGCGGCAGCGCCTCGGCCGCCACGTCTTTGCGGTCGGCGGGCCCCGCCTGGACATCGACTTCCCGACCTTCGCCGCCACCTGCCTGAACCAGGGTGGGGGGACGCTCGCAGCCGCCGAAATCGCCAGCTTCGGCGCAGTCGCGAGGCTGCTCGGAGCCTCGGAGGACGGCCGCCGCTGCCTGCGAGGCAGCCTGGTGGCTGCTGATCTCGAAGTGCTGAAGGACCAACTCGAACTCGCCGGCGAATCGGCGGAAGAGGCCGCTGAAGCCGTTCGCAGACGTTTCGGCGCGTCGATCGGGATCGCGACCATCGGTTCGGCCCAGGAAGGATCCGGCACTCGGCCGGGGGCACTCACGGTCGCGGCATCCGGGCCCGACGGGGTCGTGACGCGTGAGCTCCATTTTCCCATCGACCCGGACCGCTTTCAGCAATTGGCGGCGTACGCCGCCTTGCGGCTGGCGGTGCGGATGGTCGATGCGGGGGCTTGAGGGCCTGGGGGATTGGGATCTTGAAGTGGTGAGGTCGTGAGTCGCAGGCGCGGCGGACCGGTCTCGGGCTGCCTCTTCGCGAAACCACCTCGCCGACATCAGCGAACGCCGCTCCTGAGTTCTCCGACACATCCGGCGTCCGAGAAGTGACGTGCAACTCCCGAATCGCGAGTCACAAGCAACAAGTCACATGTAACAAGTCACAAGTCACAAATCACGCCTCACGGCCTACCCCTACCAGTAGGTCGTCGTCAGGGTGACCGGACCGTGGACGACAGCGCAGCAGGCGAGCCGCTCGGTGTCTCCGGCGTGCAGGGAGGCGAGGATCTTCTCCTCTTCGCATTCGACGGGGCTGAGGTTGTCTCCCCCATTTAGGATCGTGACCCGGCAGAACCCGCACAGGGCGACGCCGTCGCAGGACTGGCCGAGCCCGAGACCGGTCTGATGAATGGCATCCATCAGCTTGGTGTCGTGGACCACCACGACCTCGCGTCCCGACGGCTCGCACCTCACGATCGCGGTCGCGATCTTGAACTCGCTCAGATCCACCCGGTCCTCCCGAATTCCGGACCCTGTTCGGCCGGCGTCGAGGAATTCTAGCCGATCCCCCATCTCACGGCGCGCGGAGGATCCCCGGGCACGACCACCGGCACCAGGCTCACGCTGTCGAGCTCGGTACAGAAGGCCAGATCGTCGTTCTGACCGAGGCGGCGAAGTCGCTCCGCGCCGTCGCACTCGAGGAGCCGTCGCCGAACGGCTCTGAAATCCTGTTCCCGGCCCTCGAACAGACCCTCGATCCACGCCGCGGCCTCGTCGTCCTCGACCGCCGGCTCGCGCGCCTCCAAACCCATGGGGAGCAGCGTCACCGACGGCGATCCGAGACCTCGGATCGCCTCGGTCACGGCTGTGGCGTTGGCAAAGCTGGCGAAGAGCACCGTGTCCGCCGCCCGCAAGCGGGCGACAGCCTGCGTTCCCGCCGAGGTGGTGAGAATCGGACGATCACCGGGCCGCACCAGGAGGCGGGCGTTGGCCGGCGAGTTGCCGCCGTCGAAGTCGTCGGGAGCGATGCCGCCACGCTCGCCGAGCAGCGGCCGGCCGGAGTCGCGCGCCTTGAGCTCTCTGGCGGGTTCGAGATCGGCGAGGAGAGCGACCTCGGCCGCGCCGGCGGCGAGCAGGGCGATGACGGTGTTGGAGGCGCGGAAGACGTCGATCACCACGACCGCCCCGGTGATGGCCTCGACCCCGGCAAGCCCCCGCCGGATCCGAACCGCCGGCGGTTCAGCCACCCGACCGTACCCCGACGCCGATTTCAGGCTTCAACGGCAGGCGACCTGCCAGTCCAGGGTCAGGTTGATCTGTCGACCCGTGGATCGCCGCAATATTGGGGTGGTTCAGAGCCGCGAGAACCTGTGCTTCCCGCCGCAATCGGGCGAGGCGTTCGGGTTCGTCGGCGAGCTCTTCGGGAAGGACCTTGAGCGCCACCTCGCGCCCGAGCTTGGCGTCCTCGGCACGATAGACGGCACCCATCCCCCCCTCGCCGAGCTTGGCGATCACCTTGAAATGCGCAAGCTCCTCGCCGATGAGCGAGACCGGATCGGACACGGCTACTTCTTCCGCATCCAGATCTCGGTTCCACCGCCCCGATACTCGACGTCGTCCATCAGCTCGTTGATGAGGAAGATGCCGCGACCGTGGTCGGAAAAGACATTCTCGCCCTTGACCGGGTTGGGAATCGCCGCCGGGTCGAAACCGCAGCCGGGGTCGCGGACGACGATCAACATCCCCTGGTCGATCTCGCAGGCGACACAGACTTCGATCAACTTGGACGGATCATTCTGGCAACCGTGCCGGACCGCATTGGCCAACGCCTCGAGCAGCGCGACTTCGACCTCGAACTCAGCCCCTTCGGCACACGCCAGGGAACCCACGACTTCCATGATCTTGTCGACTGCCGGTTGAATGGACTCGACATCGCCGGGAAGTTGAAGGTCGAGCTTCAGCAGCAAGCGAGCCGGATCGAACTCGCAATCGTGTTCAGCGGTCTCGTTCATCAGCTCTCCTACACGCAACCCGAAATCGGCGCCCGCTCCGCGGGGCCACCGGCGTCGGTCTTTACTCTGGACATCTGCTGTGGAAATGGTAACACCGACAGTCCCGACGGTGCTCGTTTGTTCTACTTGATTTTGCGGCCGATGACCAGTTGGTATCCTTGGACATCCGGCACCCGGCCGGTCGATGCCGGCAACGACGCCGGATCGTCCGAGAGGGCGATGTTCCACTGGTAGAGATCAGAAAAGGTGTCTTTCAGACGCATGGTCAGACGCTCGAACTCGCCGCTGAGACCGTACCGCACGGCGTCCTCCTCGCGCGACCACATCGTCACCGAGAGCGCGCGGGTCGGGTCACCGACGCCGGCGACGAGGAAGGCCCCGAGACACCCCGCGGTCTGGGCCAGTGCGGGGCGAACCTCCTCCTCGAATCGAGCGGCGAACTCGTCGAACGCCCCGCGCCGCAGCCTGACCGCGACCATCCTCACAAACACGCGGCCTTGGCTCACCCGTTCCAGAATCTGCTCATCGGCCGCGCCGGCGACATCCCAGATCTCGACCTCGGGCTCGATCCCGGTGAAGACAACCACGTCCCCTGCCCCGGGAACATCGGTGGTCCACTCCTCGGCCTCCTGCAACAGCTCGTCGGACTCGTCCAGGAGCCGATCGAAGAGACCCCCGTGCTCGTAGGACTCGGCTGCTTCGGCGGTTGTCCAGACGGTCATCGAAATGTAGTCGTCGCCGTGGATCGTGCCGTGCAGCAGGCTGGCGAACAGGCAGCCGTCGGTCGTTTCAAGACTGGGGAGGACGCGGTCTTCATAGAATTTCCGAGCATCCCAGACCTTACTTTCCTTGATCTTCAACCGTACCAAGCGGATGTGCATGGTCGCCTCCGTCGCCTCTTGTCAATCCGGACTTCCTGAAGTCATTATGGCGCATCCCGGCGAGCGCCCGATCTGTTGACGAATTCGGATTCAAAGGGCCCGGTTCCGATCATCGCCGGGCCTCGATCTGGGTCGGCCAGTTGACCACGAGATTGAGCAGGGTGTCGGCCTGCTGGGTCACGCCCGGGACCACCAGGAAGCTCTGGGCGTCGGCCGCGACCGAAAAGTGCGATCCGCCCTGCTCCGGGGCCTCGATGACGAAAAGGGTCTCCGGGGCTCCCACGTCAAACGTGTCGCCTCGACCGTCGACCTGAACCGCGATCAGATTGCCGCCGAAATCGGAGTAGATGATCTCGCGGCCGTCGGCTCTCCACTCGGGATAGGTGCCGTTGTTGGCCGAAACCTGCCACTTTCTCCCGGCGACGGGAAAGGTCGTGACAAAGACCTCGAAATCGCCGGACTCATCCGAGTGGTAGGTGATCCAGCGACCATCGGGAGAGATCGCCGAACCGCTCTCGTTGAACTCGGTCTGGCGGAAGACCGTCGCCTCGTTTCCATTTTCGAGATCGACCAGATAGAGATCGCCGCGAGTCTTGTCTCCGTCGACGGTGACCGACAGATACCTTCCGTCGGGCGAGGAACTCTCGGGAAAGGCCGCGCCGGCAAAGGAGGCGACGAGCGAAACCTCGCCCACCCCGGACAGGGGCTTCTCATACACCGCGAACGTGCTGTTTCGGTTCGATGCGAAGTAGATCGAGGTTCCTTCGGGGGACCACACGGGCGCCACGTCGGCCATGGGATCGAAGGTGAATCGGGTCCGGATGTTTCTCTCGATTTCATAGATCCAGAGATCCTGGGTGCCGTTCTCGACATCCATGATCTGGGTCGCCGCAAAGCGTCCGTCGCGCGACAGCCGCGCCACTCGATAGAGCGCCGGATCGCCCAATACGCCGGAGGGGCGCCCCGCGCGATCCCACCACTCGAGGGTGGTCTCTGAAACCGAACTCCCGGTCTGGAAGGTGAGGATTCCGTCGCTCGATGTCCCGAAAACCGCGAGCGCGGCCCCCGGTATGACCAGGACATCCTCGGCCACCGGCATCGCCTCGGCGGTCGTCGCGAGCGTGTCGGGGTCGAAGGCCTGGGCCATCAGCGTGTGATCGCGGACAAAGAGCAGATGACCCGCGCCGTAGGCCGCCTGACTGCCGTTGGCCATGAGTTCGATGGTCTCCTCGTTGTCGAGAGAACCGATCATCACCATCGAGTCGGCACCCGAGACGCCGCGTCCGACAAAGAGAAAATGGCGCCCGTCCGGCAAGAACCACGGCAGCCGGTGGGAGTTGTGCTTCTCCGGGTCGAGCGAGGTGATCTCCACCGACTCGCCTCCCGCGGAGGAGACCCGGCGGAGTCCGGATGAGGGACCCTCGGCAAAGACGATGACCCCATCCTGGCTCCAACTGCCGCCCTTGCCGTTGGCGGCCGGGCACAGTGTGATCGGAGGGCCGCCGGTCGTGTCGATCTTGCGCAGAACGTCTGCGGGCTGGGCAAAGAACCCGAGCCACCGCGAATCCGGGGCCCAGAACGGGTACTGGGCGCCCTCGGTGCCGGACAGTGCGTTGGCCTCGCCGGCGTCGAGCTTGCGGATGAAGACCCGGGTCTTCGAGTCCTCGTCGATGGCGGTGAAGGCGATGCGGGTACCGTCCGGCGACACCACGGCCGGGCCCGGACTCGCCGGCCGAAGATCGAAGTTCATCCCCTTCGGCGGCGGAATGGTGGCCTTGATCACCACCGCCGGCTCCGAAGGACGAAGCCACACCGCAGCGAGCAGCGCCAGACCGAGGACCCCGGCCGCGACCCACGGGAGGGCTCTCTTCCACAGCGGGCCGGAGACCTCATCGGGTTCCGGCGGCCCCGCGGGAGGCGCCGCGGCGCCGGGATCGGCGATGACCTCCTCGAGGGCGATCCGGACATCGCCGATCGCCTGGACCCGCGTCTTCGGTTTCTTGCGCAGGCACCGCCCGACCAGATCGACGATCGCCGGCGGCGTCGACTCGGGCAGCAGGCCGAGATCCGGCTCGTCCTTGAGAACCGAGGCGAGGACATGGGACACCGTCTCGCCGTCGAAAAGCTTGACGCCGGTGAGCATCTCCCACAGAACGACCCCGAACGACCAGATGTCGGCCCGCATGTCGGTGCCGAGTCCGGCCGCCTGCTCGGGCGCCATGTAGCCGGCGGTGCCGAGGATGATCCCGGCCGCCGTCGCGTGCTGGGTCATGGTCGGCGACAGCGACAGGCTGTGATCGGCGCCCTTCGCTTCCC
Source organism: Acidobacteriota bacterium (assembly GCA_024641545.1). Classification (GTDB taxonomy): domain Bacteria; phylum Acidobacteriota; class Thermoanaerobaculia; order Thermoanaerobaculales; family Sulfomarinibacteraceae; genus JAHECW01. The sequence goes on along the minus strand of JAHECW010000132.1, from coordinate 4,330 downwards.
ACGCCTTGGCGAGACCGAAATCGAGGACTTTGACCGTGCCGTCGCTCTTGAGCTTGATGTTCGCCGGTTTGAGATCGCGGTGGACGATGCCCCCGTGGTGCGCCGCCTCGAGCGCTTCAGCGATCTGGATCGCGATGGGGAGGGCGTCATCGATGGCGATCGGGCCGCGGGAGATTCTCTCGGAGAGGTCTTCACCCTCCACGAGCTCCATGACGAGGAAGGTGACAGGGCTTGAGGGCGTGTGGGCTTGAGGACTTGCGCCCTCTCCCTTTCCTTCTCCCAATGAAACAGTTTCAGGTGAGGGTGAAGAACCCTCCCCTACGGTTCTCTCAACAGTTTCCAACCCATACAGATGCGCGATATTGGGGTGGTTGAGACTCGCCAGCACCCTGGCCTCTCGTTCGAGCCGGGCCAACCGGTCATCGTCCCCAACCAGATCCGCGGGCAGGACCTTGAGCGCCACCTCGCGGCCGAGCCGGGTGTCCTCAGCGCGCCAGACCTCGCCCATCCCGCCGGCGCCGAGCTTCGACACGATCCGATATCCGGCAATCGACCCGTCAACCTGAAACAACCTGTTCTCCCTTGCCTGTCGCGAATGCGTCTCTATATGAGTGCCAACGCAGAATCCGTCCGAGACATTCTCGGCGCCGATCCATGATCAGGATTTTCTCTTCGCGGCCGGGATCCGCCGCACAGTCCGGATCCGCGTGGTTCTGAGCCCGTCGGCGAACTCCATGAAGAGCCCCCGCGCCGCAATGTGGTCAGTGAAGATGGCGTGGCCGCCGGCCGTGCAGCCTCGGATCTCGACCCGGGCCGGGCCGTCACCCTCGCGCTCGAACCAGCCGCCGCTGACATCGAATGACCCGTCGGCGCGGGCGCACAACGAGTAGACCGAGTTCTTGGTGGAGATGATGATCCGGTCTCCGGGGTCGAGATCCCGCCGCCGGACGCCGTCGACAAGATCGGCGGCCTCGGCGAGCCCGTCGATCGCGATCGCCGTTCTCGATTTGGGCAACCGATGAATCCCGCTCGATTCGCGAGTCATTCGAATCTCCGTGGCCCGGTCATCGAGCCCCCCTCGTCGTGGGGGTTACCCCACCCCACGCGAATCCGGATCGGCCCCAGCTCTTTTTCCGGTTGCATGGAGTCCATCCTTCCTACTTCCAGTCGGTCACGAGGATCAGGTCTCCGCCGCCCTGGCGGGGCTCACCGTAGTGAGCCATCACGAAGTGTTGACCGTCCGGCATGACATCGAAACCGTGGTTGGGGCCGAGCCGCTGGGGAGACGAGGAAAAGACGGCGCGCGCGCCGCTCATCCTCACCGTCGGTCGGGTCGTGACGTCGATCTCCATCAACAGGACCTCATCCTTGAGAAAGTACAAGCGGTCACCCGTCTTCGACCAGCGTGGGAAATCGGCCCCGCCTTCCGACACCTGCCAGCGGCCGTCGCCGAACGGAAATCTGCGAACGAACACTTCGTCGCGACCGGTTTCGTTCGAGAGGTAGGCCAGCAGATCACCCGATGGCGAGATCCGCGGCAGCTCCTCCCGTGCAGGTGTCTGCATCAGGGGCTGCGGGTCCGACGATCCGTCCATCGGCCGGAACCAGAGGTCCCCGTCGCGTGCGTAGACAAGGATCTTCCCATCCGGGCTGAGCTCGGGTTGGAGGCCATCGGCAAGGACCGACGCTTCGCCGGAGCCGCCGTCGGTTGGAATCATCCGGATGGTCCTGCTCCCGGAGTCGCCGAAAACGATCGCGGAGCCATCGAGAACCCAGGCGATGCTGCCCAGTCGGCCGCCACAGCCGGCCTGGAACACCAGCCGGTTTCTCGACATGAGCTCGAGATCGTACACCCACAGATTCGCGTCGCTGCCCTCCACGATGCAGACCGCGAGCGACCTGCCATCCGGCGACAGCTGCACATTGTCGGCGTGCTGCACCGGTTCTCCGATCTCCGAGCTGACCGCCCCGTCGAGGCCGACGAGGGCCAGATGATGGTAGCCCTCGCTCGCGATCGATGAATAGAGCATGGTGCCGTCATCAGCCACACCGGGGTGGCTGCCCTCGGCCGTGATCAGCTCCGCCGGGCCCGTCGCCTCCAAATTCGCGAGTGAGAACGGCATCGACCACAGACCGGCCGCGGCGTCGGACCGCTCAAAGAGAATATGACCGGTCGGCGAGTAGACCGGCAGGGAGAGGCTGGCACCCGGTTCGCGGAACACGACCTTCCTCACTCCGCCGTTCAAGACCTCGAGCGTGTCGATCCCCTGGGGGACGCGATGCACGACGTAGAGAATGCCTCGACTCTCCGGGAGCGCGAAGGGTTGGTGGAAGTCGGACTCGATGGCCGGATCGGGGTCGAGAATCGAACGGGGCACCCCGCCGGCCACCGGCACTTCGAAAATGCTGTTGTCGCCGGTGGCCCAGACGATGCGATCGTCCGCTGTCCAGCCCAGCGAAGCGCCGATGTCTCCAATCGCGACCGGAACATGCGCGACCAGCGTGCTGTCGCCATCCAGAGTGACCCGGCGGATCTCACTGCCGACAGCCATGACGAGCGCGCTACCGTCGGGGGACCACACCATTTGTGACGCGGATTCGCTGCCCGCCACCGCACGCGCCGTCAGCTGGTCGAGATGCTGGAGCCACAATTTGCCATCGGCGAGGTAGGCCATCACCTTGCCGTCGGGAGAGATGCGCGGCTTCGTCCGCGGGCCCTCGATCTCCGCCGGCGCTGCCAGGGCGAGTCTGCGGGTGGAAGGCGTCGCCGGTGATCTGAGTAACCAGGCTGCGACGCCTCCCAACGTGATTCCGGCTGCGATCAGCGCGACCGCCACCAGGTTGCGGGCCCTCCTTGCGGGTGTCGCCGCGGCGGCAGATTCCGGGATCGGGGTTTCCGCGTCGTCCGCGGTGCCCTCGATCGCAATGCGCGCCTCGCCGATATCTCGGAGCCGCGTACGCGGGTCGCGGTCGAGGCAGCGGCCGATCAGGGCCCGCACGCGCAGCGGTGTTGCAGGCGGCAAGGTGTCGAGTGAGATCTCCTGGCGGAAGATCGACCCCAGGATCTCTGGCGCGGTCTCCCCTTCGAAGAGCCGCTCCCCGCACAGCATCTCGTAGAGCACGACGCCAAAGGCCCAGATGTCGGCGCGGCGGTCGACCGGTTTGCCCCGCGCCTGTTCGGGAGACATATAGGCCGCGGTTCCAAGGATCACCCCAGCGGCGGTGGCATGCTGGGTCATAGTCGGCGACAGCGAAAGACTCGATCCTGGCGACTCGCTCTCCCACGCCTTGGCCAAACCGAAGTCGAGGACCTTGACCGCGCCGTCGGGGCGGATCTTGATGTTGGCCGGTTTGAGATCGCGGTGGACGATCCCGGCCTCGTGCGCCGCCTCGAGGGCCTCGGCGATCTGGAGCGCGACGGGGACCACTTCGTCGACGGGGATCGGCCCGCGGGAAATTCTCTCGGAAAGGTCTTCGCCGTCGATGAGCTCCATGACGAGGAAGGTCACGGGGCTTGAGGGCGTGGCGGCTTGAAGGCTTGATCCCGCGTCCGCGTCCGAGTCCGTTTCCGGTGCGATGGATTCCAACCCATACAAATGCGCGATATTCGGGTGGTTCAGGCTCGCCAGCACCTTGGCCTCACGTTCGAACCTCGCCAGCCTGTCGGGGTCCTGACTGAACTCCTGCGGCAGCACCTTGAGCGCGACCTCGCGACCGAGCCTGGTGTCCCGCGCGCGCCACACCTCGCCCATCCCGCCGGCGCCGAGGGGCGACAGGATCTCGTATGTCCCCAACAGGGTCCCAGCCGAGAATGTCATTGGATCCCCTCCGCGACGTAGAGGTCCGTCAGGAGACGGGAGTAGCTGTGCGCCCAGTACCGTCCGTTCGGGGTGAGGTACACGTCTCTCCTTCTCAGTCCCGCGCCTTCCTTGGGGGTGATCTCGGTCCACGGCGCCTCGTCTCCACTCGCGAGATCCACCCGGCGGACCTTCCAGGCGGGACCGGCTTGCCGGCCGACGAACAGCGCGCGCCCGTCGTCCGCCCACTGCAGGACACGGTCAGCCTCCGTCACGCCCGGAATTGCGTCGGACGGACCGCCGTCGATCGGGTAGGTCCACCATTGATCGTCGGCGTCTTGGGCCACGACCCGGGTGCCGTCGGGCGAGATCACGGGCGGCGCCCACACGACGCTCACGCCTTCCTCGGTGAAGGACCGCGCCGAGCCGTCGTCGATGTTGATCAGCCAGCCCCGGGAGCGCTCGGCGGGAGTCGAGCCGAATGCCACGAGCTCGGCTCCGCCGGGGAGCCACCCGATGGAGTCCATCAGGAT
>JAHECW010000131.1 GCA_024641545.1 Acidobacteriota bacterium | reverse complement strand
TCATCTTCACCACCGGCCAGGCGCGGGACCGGCTCGAACTCGAGCGCGACGTACTCGAGATCCGGGCGCTGGCCTGGGTCGAGATGGCCGCGCTCGCCGGTGAAAACAACGTGCCGCCGATCCCGCAGGGTCTGGAGGTCGTCGAGGCTCCGTTGGTGGAGTCGGCGCGTCCGGCCATCGTGCTCGACGGCGATCCCGACGGTCGGGTGATCCGTCCGACCAGGGCCGCATGGGAACGAATTCTGAGTCAGTACCGGAAGCGAATCGTGATGATGGTCTCGGAAGGGGCGTTCTTCGCCGTCGTGTTGGTCGTGTTCATGGGAATCATGTGGCGGACGTTCCGCCGCGAGGTCGAACTCGAACGACAGCACCGCAACTTCCTGTCGGCGATCACCCATGAGATCAAGTCACCGATCGCGGCAATCCGGGTCGCCCTCGAAACGGTGACCACGGGCCGCGCGGACGAGAAGGCATCGCGCAAGTTCATCGCCAACGCGCTTTCGGACACCGACCGCCTCGACCGGTTGGTTCAGAAGGTCCTCCAGGCGACACGCTACGGCAGCGGCGCGGCCGCCATCCGCAGGAGTCGGAGATCTCTCAGCTCGGTGGTCGAACGGGCGCTCGCCGTGTTCGAGCCCGGCGCTTCGGCCTCTGGAGCGACGGTTGGAGCCGAGATTGCCGATGATCTGTGGGCCGATATCGACGATGAGGCCATGGCCATCGTGGTGTCGAACCTCCTGGAGAACGCTTTGAAGTACGGCGGCCGCCCCGCCGAGATCGGAGTCGACCTTCGTTGCGAGGGTGATCTCGCCATCCTCGATGTGACCGACAACGGCGGCGGGATAGCCGAGGATGAGGTTCCCCTCATTTTCAATCGTTTCTACCGGGCGGGTGACGAGATGACCCGCACGAGCCAAGGCACCGGTCTCGGTCTGTATCTGGTACAAAGAATCATGAAAGCGCATCACGGCAGGGTCTCTGTCGCGGATACCGGCCCCGCCGGAACCACGATGCGAGTCACGTTGAACGGGGTCGAGACGGGGGAGGATCGAGAATGAAGAAGCACATTCTCATCGTCGAGGATGAAGAACACCTGGCGGAAGCGCTCGCGCACAATCTCCAGTTCGAGGGCTACTCGACGACCGTGGCCAACGATGGCGAAGAGGGGCTGAAGCTCGCCCAGTCGATCCACCCCGATCTGATCATCCTCGACATCATGATGCCCAAGCTCGACGGTCTCGAAGTGTGCCGACGGCTGAGGTCCGGCGGCAACCGGACTCCCATCCTCTTCCTCACCGCCAAGTCCTCCGATGCCGACCGCCTGCTCGGCCTCAAGGTGGGGGCCGACGACTATGTCGCGAAGCCGTTTCTCCTCGAGGAGTTGATCCTCCGGATCCAGGGCATCTTCCGTCGCCTGGCCTGGTACGGCATCGCCCCCGACGAGCAGGAGATCTTTGCTTTTTCCGGCAACGAGGTCAATTTCCGGACCTACGAGGCCACCACCGGCGAACGTACCATCCGCCTGACCGAGAAGGAGTGCATGTTGATGAAACTCCTCGTGGAGAGGCGGAACCAGGTGGTTTCGCGGGAGGAAATCCTCGAACGGGTGTGGGGCTATCGATTCTCGACCTCGTCTCGGACCATCGACAACTTCATCGTCCGACTCCGTCGCTATTTCGAATCGGATCCCAAGAGCCCGCGGTTCATTCACTCGGTCCGCGGCGTCGGCTACCGGTTCACACCGACTTAGGAGTGTGTAGTGCTTAGATGGTCGATGGTTTCATGGCACCGGCTGGCCCTCGGCGTCATCCTCCTCGGGAACGCCGTTGCTTTCGCCGGCGTCGATCCCCCGGCGCGGCTGGCCACCGCCGTCGTCGTGCTGCTTCTGATCCTCGACCTGAGACGGGTGCCGGATGTCCCTCGCCTCCACCGGCTGGCCGGGTTCATCGTCGCCGCCTTGATCGTGATCCAGCTCGCGCCGCTGCCCGAGTCGCTGCGAACACTGATCGAACCCGGTTTCACCGATGTCATGGCTGCGGGATGGTATCCGCTCTCTCTCGCCCCGTGGGCGACCATTCACGCCGCCGCCTCGGCGGTCATCGTGGTCGGGATCGCCCTCACCGCGGCGCGGATCGGGGTGACCCGGAGCGGGCTGCCGATCCTCCTCGCCCTGATCGCCGCCACCGGGGTGGTGGTGGCGGTTCTCGGGCTGGCGGGCGAGGCCGGCGCGCCCGAGAAGGTCCTCCTCGTGCGTGACAACACCGGTGGCGGAAGCCCCTACGGCCCGTTCGTCAACGAGAACCACTTCGCCCAGGCCATGGAGCTGACCCTGCCGGCGGCGCTGGTGTTGCTTGCCGTCAGCGCGCGCAAGCTCCGGGGTTCAGGCGGCGAACGCCAGTTGGCGGCGGTGATGGTCCTCGGGTCATCGGTGGTGACGGTGGTGACGGTGGCGGCGATGCTGCGATCCGGATCCAGGGGTGGTGCGCTCTTCCTCCTGGTCGCCCTGGCATTGACCTTCCCGCTCTGGCTCCGGCCACGCCGTATCAGCGGACGACGCTGGCCGGCGGTGGTCATCGGCGTGCTGCTGGTCGCAGTGGTCGGCGGTCTGTCGTGGACCCGGCTCGCCGAACTCGAAGAAGGGTTTCGCGATCTCGTCGTGGTCGAGGGCGTGGACGGCAACACCCGCTGGGATCTGTGGTCGGGGACGGTGCGGTCGTGGAAGCGGTCGCCGCTCGTGGGCTCCGGTCTCGGGAGCTATCGCTACGTCATCGGCATCGACAAACCCGCCACCGGGCAGTCCGTCCTCGAGCAGGCGCACAATGACTGGCTGGAGTGGACGTCGACGACCGGGATCATCGGCGCGACCGCCGGGGCGCTCTTTGTGGCGGGACTGGCGATCTCTCTGGCACCCTGGCGGGGGCGTCGGCTCCGATTCGAATTCAGATACGCCCTGGCCGGGATCGCCCTCGCGCTCGTCGCCACCGGGATCCACGAGATCATCGGTTTCGGTCTCCAGACGCCCCTCAACCGGTATCTCCTGGCGACCTGGATCGGGATGATGTGGGGGCTTGCCGGCCGGGTGCGGGTTCTGCGCGAAGAGAGGCGGCTCCAGGATGGCCCTGAAGGAGTGACCGAATGAACCCGCCATCGTTGCAGGCCGGCGACATCGACCGGCATCTGAGAACCATGCGGCTGGCGACCGTGGGATTTCTGCTCACGGTTCCGGTGGCTGCGGCCGTGTTCGTTCTCGCTCCGGCGCGCGAAGGCCTGGTTTCTCCGATGGCGGTGAGCCTGACCGCCGCCGCCGCCGCCCTCTGGGTGGGATTCACGGCCAACCGCGACGCCCAGGCGCGGCTGGATCGAATCAAACGCGCCTTTGCAGCAAGAGGAGATGAGCAGCGCCTGCTCCGGGATCATCGGATGGTCAACCTGGCGGTTCTTGCGCGCCTCGAGGTGATGATCGTCGCGGCGGTCGTTGCATCGATCTGGGGCGGGAGCTCTGCGGTTGCATGGGGTGTTCTGGCCCTCGCGGGTGCGATGATGTGCCTGAGTTGGCCCACCGCCGACAAGACCGACATGCTCATCCAGAGAGCGCGCGAACAGCGGGGGCGTTGAGGGTTTGAGGTGATGATCGGGCACAAGTAAAAAGTCACAAGTGACAAGTCACCTTTCACTGCTCACCAGTTACCAGTCACAAGTCACAAGTCACAAGTAACTGGTAACTGGTAACTGGTAACTGGTCACAGGCCACAAGTCACCGGTCACAAGTCACCGGTCACCAGCCACTCCAATGGGAATGCACGGTTCCGAGTTCGACTTGAAACCTCGTAGGATGGCAGCACGTATGATCCCTTGCGGGGCTCTGCGCCCGCCGATGGAGGATTGATGAACAAGAAGACCTGGCTCGGCCTTGCGGCCGTCGTCGTGGCAGGTGTGGCGCTCAGCCTGATCGCGTTGCCGAACGGTGCGGAGTGGACCACCTCCTCGCCTGAGGCGCTGGCCGAGTTCACCGCCGCGGTGGACGCGCAGATGAAGCTCTACCACAACGAGGTGCAGGCGCACCTCGAAAGGGCGATCGAGCTCGATCCGGACTTCGTCATCGCCAAGCTCTACCTCGCCGATCAGGTCAAGAGCGACGACGAGGGTCGTGCGACCCGCCTCTGGAACGACGTGATCTCGGCCGATCAGACCAAGCTCACCGAGCGTGAACGGGTCCTCATCAATCGAGCGCGGGCGGTGCAGGAGAAGCGGTACGAGGACGCGGAAAAGATGCTCGACAGCTACCTCGCCGACCATCCGAACGATCCGTTCCTGCTGCACCGCAAGGCCCTCGCGCTCTGGATGGCCGGTGACTTCGACGAGGCCGAGCGCCTCAACCGGCGTCTGATCGAGATCGCTCCGAACTGGGTGATCGCATACAACCAATTGGGCTACATCGCCATGTCGCAGGGTCGATTCGTCGAGGCCGAGGAGTATTTCACCAGCTATCGGTTCGTCGCGCCCGACCAGGCGAACCCGCACGATTCCCTCGCCGAGCTCTACATCATGATCGGCCGCTACGACGAGGCCGAAACCTCACTTTATCGGTCCATCGAGATCAAACCCGACTTTTGGGCCGCCTACGATCATCTCGCCATGACGAGAATGATGATGAAAGACTTCGACGGGGCCCGGGATGCGCTCACCATGGCCGAAGAGGCGGGCGCTGTCCCCGAGTATTGGAAGACCGGCATCGGGTGCATCATTCGCATGGTCGAGCTCGACTACAACGAGCAGTACCGAGAGGTTCTGGCGCTCCGAGAAGAGAGTCCCGAGTGTTTCAAAGGTCTTTCGAAGGGCAATGGAAGCGTCACGGTGCACCGCGCCGCCTGCCGTTTGGGCGAATGGAAGATCGCTGATTCCATCGAGGATGAGTCCGCCGCGGCGATCGACAGGATGAAGGCCAGCGGCGCCGAAAAGGAACTGGAAGACGTCGCCGGAGTCCTCGAGCACCTTCATGGAGTCCGTTCGGCCGTTCAGGGTGATTTCGAAGGTGCGATCACGAGCTTCAAGGAAGCCGACCGCCAGATGACCTACATGCAGGCCGCCAGTGGTCTGTTCAAGCTCACCAACCGTCTGTTCCTGGTGGAGGCCCTCTTTGCGTCCGGGATGGACGGCGAGGCCCACAAGTTGCTCTCCCAGGTGCGGTCGGTCAACCCGCGGATGGTCGAGGATTTCGAGGAGCACGGGCTCAAGATCCTCGGGTTGGAGCGGGAGTGAGGAACGAATGATGAATGATGAATTAGGAATGATGAATTAGGAATCGCATCGCATCGGATCCACTCTCATCGCAGAATAGCGAGTGCGATGTCAGTCATCATTCCTCACCCACCCCGCTCAGTGTTCGACCTCGCCCTTCTCCTTCATGTGCTTTTCGAAGAAATCGACGATGACGCCGAAGACCTTCAGATGTGAACCGGGGGCGTCGATCCCGTGCGTCAGGTTGGGGAAGAGCATGAGGTCGAACCGGACCCCCGTTCGCCACGCCCGGTCGGCGAACTGAAGCGTGTGCTGGACATGTACGTTGTCATCCCCGGTGCCGTGAATCACGAGCAGCGGATCGGCGAGATTCCCGACCGCGTCGAGAACCGAGGCGGCGGCGTAGCCTGAAGGGTTGGCGTCGGGCGTTCCCATGTAGCGCTCGGTGTAAATGGAGTCGTAGAGCCGCCAGTCGGTCACCGGTGCCACCGCCGCGCCCGCGGCGAAGGTGCCGGGGCTGTGGGTCAGGGCGTAGGCCGTCATGTAGCCGCCGTAGGACCAGCCCCAGATCCCGATCTTCTCGGGATCGACCCAAGGCTGTCGCTTGAGCCATTCGACACCGGCGAGCTGATCCGGGAGCTGTTTCGATCCGAGGGCGAGATCGGTCGCGCCCTCGAACTCGCGGCCGCGCGCCGCCGAGCCCCGGTTGTCGAGGGCGAAGACCACGAACCCGCGGCCGGCGAGGACCCGGTTGAAGAGACCGCTCGTTCGTGGCCACACGTCGCGGACGACCTGGGCGGCGGGACCGCCGTAGGTGTAGACCACGACGGGATACCGATTGGACTCGTCGAAGTCCGGCGGCAGCAGCAGCATCGCCTCGAGGGTGATGCCGTCGTCGGCGACGACATCGACGAATCGATGATGCACATCGTCGATCTTCGGGGTCGGGTGCTCGACGGGGATCTCCAGGTCGTTCGCCCCGCTGCCGTCCGTGACCCATCGGCGGGGGGGTGAGGTCAGGGTCGACGTGGTGACCAGGAGCGAACCGGAGGCTGCAAGCAGGGCGGTGTGGGTTCCGGCGCAGGAGGTGAGTTCCGCGGTTGCTGCGTTGTCGAGATCGACTCTGAACAGTCGGCGTTCCCTGGGATTCGGCCGGGCCGCCTGATAGAAGGCGAATCGACCGGTGGGATCGACCCCGATGATCTCGGTGACGTCCCAAGGACCGGGGCTCAGATCGACGATCTTCCCCGCCGCCCCCGCGTGCCACAGGTGGGTGTGCCCGTCCCGCCGGCTGAGCCAGAGAAACGAACCGTCATCGAAGAAATGGAGACCGTCCACGGCGCCGGTCCAGTAAACGTCCGACTCTTCGATGAGGGTGATGCTGGTGCGGCTCTCCAGGTCGACCCGGATCAGATGCAGGTGCTCCTGGGCCCGGTCGAGTTCCTGGTACCAGAGGTCTCCGTCGGGGGTGAAGCCAAATCGGGGGACGTACGGGAGGGGGTCGCCGAAGCTGATCTCGCTCGAGTCGGCGAGGACCGCCGCCGATTCGCCGAAGTGGGTGACGTGCAGCGACGGCCGCGGGGAGGGATCGCCGGGGTTCGGGTAGCGCTGCTCGGTCACCTGCGAGTGGGTTTCCATGAGGTCGACGAGATGGAAGACGGGGACGGAGCCGTCGTCGAGCCGCAGCCAGGCGATGGCAGAACCGTCCGGGGCCCATTCGAAGGCGCGGCCGTCGCGGTCGGCGAGCTCTTCCTCGTAAACCCAGTCGAGGACCCCGTTGAAGACGGTGTCGGAGCCGTCGTGGCTGATCCGGGTCTCGGTGCTCAGCGCGAAGTCAAAGACCCAGAGGTCGTTGTTGCGGACCCACGCGATGCGCCCGCCGTCGGGTGAGAACCGGGGGTGTGTCTCTACCCCCGCGCCGACATCCAGGATCGTCAGGGTCCCCGCTGCGAGATCGAGAAGATGGGGGTTCTCGCCATCGCTGACGAGAACCGCTCGACCATCCGGTCTCCAGACCGGGTCCTCGAGGAGGGGCGCCTCGCCGGGCCGGCGGCCCGAAAGCGTGCTCAGACGGTGGTCGTCAAACAGCATCCGGAGATCCCCGTTCACCGGGTCGAATTCCATCAACCGTGAGTTCGACGGATCCGACCGGTCGATCCAGACCACCGTCTCATGCCCGGGGCGCCACTCGACCTGCGGTGTGGAGAGATCGGTCGGGGCCGCTTCGCCGAAGAGGATTTCGAGGTCCGACGGCCCGAGATCACCGGCGTCCTCTTCGGCGAACCCGATGACGAGCGATGAGCCGATGAGGACGAGGAGAAGAGGAATGCGGGCGGCAACGGGCATGCGCACCTCCGTGGAACTCAGGGGTTACGCTCGAAGGCGGCGGAGGACCTCAGCCATTTCCAAGGTCAACTGGTGTTCTCCCAGCCGTCGGCGAATCGCGTCGAGGATGGCCGAGAAGTACCAGAGTTGCTGTTCCCTGGGGGCGTTGAATCGGTTCCAGACCAGCTCCGGGTCGGCAGCCTCGCGCAAGTCAAAATCCAGCGAAAGCAGATTGTGCAGCACATCGGCGCCCTTGATGAGGACCGCGTCCCGGGTCATCGATTCGATGTCGGCGATCTGCTCCTGCTTGCGCAGCTCCCAGGTCTCGCCGCGGCTCCGACCGGGTCGCTTGTCCTCGGTCACGGCCATCACCAGTTCGAGGACCTCTTCACCGGTGATCTCGAGAATCCGCTGCGCTCCGTCGGGATCGGGGACGTCTTCGAGGTAGTCGTGAAGCGCCGCCGCGGCGAGCACCGCGTCGGGTGCGCCGAGACGGGCGAGGATGGTCATGGTTCCCATGAGGTGGGTGATGTAGGGGATGTGGTCCTCGGGAAGGGGAACCCCCGGGATCGCGGGTGTCCGGGCGGCGCGATCGCGTTTGCGGAACTGGTGGTAGTGGCCCTGTGCGGCGAGGCGAACCGCCGCCTCGATCATTGGCGGGTACGGCGGCGGTCGATGGGAATCGGTGGTCTTTGTACTCAAATCCGGTCCTTCGGGCCATTGTAACCCGCAGTCCGGCGCAAAAGGGGTAGACTTGTCGGCAGGAGGTACGGATGCGACGCACTTTCCTTCTCACGATGCTCACCTTGTCGGTGGTCTGCTCCGCGAACGCCCAGTTCGTGGCGCCGGGAGGGACGATCCCGGTGGTCGCCAATCTCCCCGGGCTCAACGCCACCGACTGGCGAACCGATGTCAGCGTGGTCAATCTCGGTGAGACCGAGACCTCCGTCAGATTCCTGCTCCAGCCCGAGATCCGCAACGGCGTCAAGGTCTTCGAGCCGGTGATCACCGACCCTGTCATCATCGCCGCCGGCGCCCAACACACCATGCGCAACGTGGTTGAAACCGTCTTTGGCTTCACCAACACCAAAGGCGCGTTGTCGATCTTCTCCGATGACTTCGCACCGCTCGCCATCAGCGCTCGGATCTACACCCTCGGCGATGACGGTGGGAGTTACGGCCAGAATGTCGAAGGGCTGCTGGTGGCCAACGAGGCATGGACGCCGGGTATCGCCCACGACGATTTCTACCGCAGCAACATCGGCATCTATCTCCCCTTCGACCCGCTGCCGGGGCACCCGGTTCGTTTCGCGATCACGGTCTTCGACAAGGATGGCGACGACGTCGGAGACGGCGAGATCATCTTCAGAGACGCCGGGGTGCAGCAGTTCAATCTCTCGGACTTCGGGGTCGGGATGCTGCTCGACGGATATGTCAAGTTCGATTGTCTCGATCCGACGGTCACGTTCTACGCCTACGCCTCCCGGGTCGACCAGGTCTCGGGTGATGCGGTCTTCCGTCAGGCGCGCGGCCGCCAGAGCGATCTTCCCTAGGGCGCAGGCCTGACCCGCTTTCTGCGCCGGGCCGCGGTCTCACAGAAAGCCGTGGTTGCGCATCCAGCCGTCGTTGTAGATGGTGCTGAGGTAGCGGAAGCCGGAGTCCGGGAAGAGGGTGACGATGCGCGCGGGTGCGTCGAGCCGGCGGGCGAGCTCGCGGACTCCCCAGAGCGCCGCTCCACTCGAGCCACCGGCAAAGATCCCCTCGCTGCGGGCGAGCTCGCGGGTGGTGGTGAAAGCGTCGTGGTCCGAGACTCTGATCATGTCGTCGATGATGTCGAAGTCGGGGCACGAGATCAGTTCCTCGTCACCGAGACCTTCCAGGAGGTACCGGCAGGGCTTGACGAGCTCGCGGTGGTGGAAGTGGTCGTAAAAGACCGACCCCTGCGGATCGACGGCGACGACCTTGATCGACGGGTCGCGTTCCTTGAGGAAGCGGGCGATGCCGCAGATCGTGCCGCCGGTGCCCATCCCGGCGACGACGTAGTCGATCTTCTGAGCCATCTGGCGCCAGATTTCCGGGCCCGTGGTGCAGTAGTGGGCTTCCGAGTTCTCGCGGTTGTTGTGTTGGTCCGGAAAGTAGGCCGCAGGGTTTTCCGCGGCCAACCGTCGAGCGGTTCGGTTGTAGCTCTCGGGGTGGTCCGGCGGGAGGTCGCCATCGACGAGGACCAGCTTGACTCCCATGGCGACCAGGCCGTCGAGTTTCTCCTTCGAGGTCTGGCGGCGCACGACCATGGTGCACTCGAGCCCCTCCATGACCGCCATCAGGGCGAGACCCATGGCGGTGTTGCCGGAGGAGTTTTCGATGATCTCGTCGCCGGTGGTGAGACGACCGTCGGCGAGGGCTCTCTCGACCATGTAGCGCGCGATGCGGTCCTTGACGCTGCCCATGGGATTCATGAACTCGATCTTGGCGAAGACCTCGCAGTCGAGGCCGGCGACCGAGCGATGAAGGCGGACCAGGGGTGTCCAGCCGATGGCGTCGGAGATGCGTTCGTAAACCCGGAGTTCGTTCATGGTTCGAGATTATAGTCGGCGTTCCCGTGTCCGCGTATGACCAAACTGAGGCGATGCCGGGGCGTGGTTCCTCGACTCGGTTGGGTTCGTCTTTTTCACGAAGCTCGTGTTTCGATCCCGGCCACGATCGATTCGACGGCCGACGCCGAGTCTTCGGGCAGCCACAGGATGACGCGGTAGATCGTTGACGGGCCGACGCGGTCACGCTTGGTGGCCATGGCCCACCTGGCATCGGTCTTTTCCACCAGACCCTCGGGCTCGCCCGCGGCGTCGGGATCATAGGTCGCGGGATCGACCGACTCCGCGATGGCGGGTCGGGCAGGGAGGGTGAGCCAGACCGCGGTTCGGTCCGCCAGCTCGTTCCGGCTCAGGGCGAGGATCAGTCTTTCGCCGAGTGCCTGAACCAGCGGCCCGACCGGGAGCAGCATCGCTTCGGGTTCGGCGGGATCCCGGTAGATGTGATGATAGGTGTCGTCGCGTTGCCGGAGGTGCTCGGCAATGCGGACCACCGTTTCGGTCAGTATTCTCGGGAAGTGTCCGGTCGCGCGGACCGGGATGTCGGCCTCGAGATCGATGCGCAGCCGATTGCCCGACGATGACGGCGGCCGGTTGGTCCGAGTCACCCGCCACTCGGCGCCGCGCCGCCACACCTGCCAGCTCCGCACCAGACCCGCCGGGATGCCCAGGACCAGCAGCGCGAGGAATCTGAAGCCGTGGGAGAGACAACCGTGCCGTGTCCGTAAACTCCGCTTCACTTCGCGCGGCAGGTTCTCCGGTTGAGTCATTCCTCGCTTCCCCCGGCGCCGACGGGCGGATTGAAGAGGGGCTTGACCACGAAAAGATAGGCGATCAGCGAGCCCCAGATCAGAGTCTGGACGGCGACATGGATGACGGGCGATGCCGGCCAGACGGCCTCGAGGAGCGCACGCTGCTCGGACAGCGGACCTCCGACCTCGAAGAGTTCCGCCGGATCGATGACGGCGAAGGTGAGGGCCGATGAAATCCCGCCGATGAGACAGGCCGCCATCGCCGTTCGCCATGCCCAGGGCGCGCGCCGGCAGGTGCCCCACGCGAGGGCGCCGCTGAGGACGAGGACGATCAGCCAACCGAGCGCGCCCGCGGCGCCCGAGAGGATTCGGCCGAAGAACGGGAAGACAAAGCCATAGGCGGGGACGGCGATGATGCTGAGCCCGCCCAGGGCCCAGGCCACCGCCAATGCGAGCAGGCGCTGCGGGCAGCGGTCGGTCCAGTCGGGTTGCGGGTCGCGCGCGCGGCAGGTGGCGATGACGTCCGGCGAGCGGTAGAAGAGAACGAATGCGCCGGGCAGCACGACGTAGACCACACCCAGAAACAGGGCGATCAAGAGGGCGATAACCGAAACGAGCCCGTCATCGAGGTCCGATCCGGCGCCGCCCGCGAGAAGGAAGCCCGGCAACAGCCACACGGTGAGCGCCGTGGTCCCGACGCCGGTGATCAACCACACCCAGGAAAGCGAGAGGGTCAGCCTGGTTGCCCATCGTCGAGCGCGGATCGATCCCGCCCCGAGGGTGACGAAGACCGCAGCGATCACGGCGTAGAGCGCGAGCGAGGGGAGCACGGCGTGCAGGTCCAGAAGCGGTGACACCACCGAAGCGACAAGAGTCAGCGGGATGAGCGCGGCGCAGCCGAGCCCGATCAGAATCTCGACCGCGCCGAAGACCGCCAGGCCGGAGCTGCGATCGCGGGAGCTGTCGGCCGGATGGATGGGTGGTGTGCCTTTCATCGGTGTTGCCTGGCATTATCCCCCGGAAACCGACGGCGGGAAGTGCGGCCGGGGCGGGTTCGTTGTGCTACCGTGTGGCACCGATCGGCGGAGACATGAAGCTCGTCATTCAGATCCCAGCCTGGAACGAGGAAGAGCACCTGGCCGAGGCCCTCGCGGCGCTCCCCCGGGAGGTCGCTGGTTTTGACGAGGTCGAGGTGCTGGTCATCGACGACGGTTCCGGCGACCGCACCATCGACGTCGCCCGCGCGGCGGGGGCGCGGGTCATTCGGCTGCCGGTCCACCGCGGGCTCGCCGTGGCCTTCGCCTCCGGCATCGACGCGGCCCTCGAGAGCGGCGCCGACGTCATCGTCAACACCGATGCGGACGGTCAATACGATGCCGCGGACATCCCCGTGCTGGTGGCGCCGATCCTCGTCGGGGATGCCCAGATGGTCATCGGGGACCGGCAGATCCACACCATCCGCCACTTCTCGCCGACCAAGAAGATCCTCCAGAAGCTCGGTTCGTGGGTCGTCCGCAGGCTCTCGCGCACCGAGGTCACCGATGCGACCTCGGGCTTCCGCGCGATCTCGAGGCAGGCCGCGCTCAAGCTCCACGTGTTCACCCGTTTCACCTACACCCTGGAGACCATCCTCCAGGCCGGAGAGGCGGGTCTCAAGGTGGTGTCGGTTCCGGTCCGCACCAGGGCCGAGGAGACGCGCCCGTCGCGGCTCTTCCGCAGCAACACGGGTTATGTCCTGCGCTCGCTCGAGAGCATCGCCCGCATCGTCGTCCTCTACAACCCGCTGAGAATTTTTCTGCGCCTCGGTGCGCTGCCGGTCGTGCTCGGTCTCGCCCTGCTGACTCGTTTCCTCTATTTCTACTTCACCGGAGCGTCGCCCGCCGGACACATCCAGTCGCTGATCGTCGCGGTCATCCTGATCACGGTCGGAGTCCAGGTCTGGGTGGTCGGGGTCGTCGCCGACCTCATCGCCGTCAACCGGCGCCTGCTCGAAGAAGCGGTGGAGCGGCAGCGGGAGGGGCTCGGCCATGATCGCTGAGAAATCGACCGAAGACTGAAATGGACCGGACAACCGACCTCGGTGGATCTCGGTCGGGGCAGCGCGTTCTCGGGGTTGTCGTCGCCGCCGTTCTGGTGGCGGCGGTTCTCTACCTGGCGCGACCGGCGACGGTCTGGGAGCTGCTGTCCGCCGCGGACCCCGGGCCGCTGGCCCTGGCTGCGGTCGTCGCCGGCGCCGCGCTGGTCATGCGCGGTGCACGCTTGGTGGCGCTTCTGCCGCCGGGCGAACTCGGGATCGCAGAGGGTACGGTCGTCGCGGCTGCGGCCCAGGCGGCGGCGCTCTTCGCGCCGGCCAGGGTCGGTGAGTTTGCCCTGCCGTGGCTTCTTCGCCGGGTGACCGGGCGTGAGCTCGCGGCCGGTGTCGGGACCCTGCTGGCGGCTCGGGCCCTCGACCTCGCGGGACTGGGCCTGTGGGCGGGTTGGGCGATCCTCGCGATCTGGGGTTGGACCGAACCGGTTGCATTGATGGCCGCCGCTGCTCTCGTGGTGCCGCCGTTGATGCTGCCGATGACGTTGCGGCTGGTTCATCGCCTCGCCACGCGATGTCTCGCTCCGCGCGGCCGCCGCGGCCGGAGATGGGCGCGACGAAGTCGCCGGCTCTCGGATGGAGTGGCCGAGCTGCAGCGGCGCCCGGCCCGGTTGGCGGCGGCGGTCGCCGCGTCGCTCGCGATGTGGGGCTTGCTGTGGAGTCTCGCCTGGTTTCTGCTTGCGGCCATGGGTTATCACTGGCCCGCCGCCGAGGTGGTGGTGGGGTCGGCCGCGGCCTCGCTGAGCAACGTACTACCGGTCAACGTGGTCGGCAATCTAGGCACCCTCGAGGCGGGTTGGACGGCCGCGTTCGCGGCGCTCGGGGTGCCCGTATCCGTGGCCGCCGCGACCGGCTTGGCCAGCCACCTGTGGGCGCTGCTCTTCGCCGCCGCCTACGGCGCGGTGGGGTGGCTCATCATCACCAGGAGCAAACCGCGGCAATCGAGTTGAACGGCAGAGGTCCATCGCAGTCTTAACGCAGAGACGCAGAGACGCAGAGACATCGCAATTGAGAGTGGGCCACGCGAAGCTTCGAGGGCATCTGACTGCGTAGTAGCATTTTCTCGCCCGGAAGGTGCCTGAAGGTGGGCCCAGCGCCACCCTTGAATGAGATGTTGTGATGGTGCGATGAAATCTGCGTCCATCTGCGCTATCTGCGGATTCTCCGTGCGATGGGTCAACAATGCGATGCGCTTTTCGATGTTCTTTGCGCCTCTGCGCCTCTGCGCCTCTGCGTCTCTGCGCGTAGACTGCGATGTCTTGGTGACCGCTTGGCGTCTTCGAGTCTTCGTGCTTGCGACGGTGCGATGACTCCGCTCCTTTGTGATGTGCTTTCGTTACCGGGAGCGTGGCGTGCTCGACGGGTTGCCTTCGAGGGTCTTGGCCTCTTCCCAGAGCGCGTCCTGTTCCTCGAGGCTGAGTTCACGCAGGTCCTTGCCGCGGCCTCGGGCCAGGGCCTCCATGCTTTCGAAGCGGCGTTTGAAGGTCGTGTTGGTCCGCTGGAG
>JAHECW010000282.1 GCA_024641545.1 Acidobacteriota bacterium | reverse complement strand
AATACCACGATCGATCGGGCGACCATGGGGGAAACCCGAATCGGGAAGGGTACCAAGATCGACAACCTGGTGCAGGTTGCGCACAACGTCCAGGTCGGTGAACACTGCCTTTTGGTGGCCCAGGTCGGGATTTCGGGCTCGACCAAGATCGGCCGCCATTCGGTGTTTGCCGGTCAGGCGGGGGTGGCCGGCCACCTCGAACTGGGTGAGCGAACCATGCTCGGGGCTCGTGGGGCGGCGATGAAGTCGTTTCCCGAAGCCGGCAACGTGTTGGCCGGATTTCCGGCCCGACCGCAGAAGGAGTGGATGAAGTCGCAGGCGGCGCTGCAGCGCATCGACGGGCTGAGAAAAAAGGTCCTCGAGCTCGAACGGCGGTTGCGCGATCTCGAACCGGCGGCCGGAGAGGAGTCAGAATCGTGAAGGACATCCAGGAGATCCTCGATGTGATGCCCCACCGGTACCCGTTCCTGCTCATCGATCGGGTTGTGGAAATGGGCGAAAAGAGCATCCGTGCAGTCAAGAACGTCACCTTCAACGAGCCCCATTTTCTCGGTCACTTCCCCGGGCGCCCGGTGATGCCGGGCGTGCTCTTGGTGGAGGCGATGGCGCAGGCGGGAGGATTCCTCCTGTTCAGCCGAATCGAGGATCGAGGCAACAAGTTGATCTACTTCACCGGCATCGACAACTGCCGGTTCCGCCGTCCGGTCATCCCCGGCGACCAGGTCATCTTCGACATCGAGGTCACATCGATCAAGCGGACCTTTGCCAAGATCCACGGACGGGCAACGGTGGATGGCGAGCTGGCGTGCGAAGCGGACATGATGTCCGCCATGATGGAGCAGTAATGGCGACCCGGATTCACCCCACCGCAATCGTCGATCCACAGGCCGAGCTCGCCGACGGCGTGGTGGTCGAGCCCTATGCGATCATCGATGCTCATGTCACGATAGGCGGGGACTGCTGGATCGGGCCCCACAGCCGGATCACCGGCTGGACCACGATCGGAGCGCGCAACCGCTTCGAGAGCCACTGTTCCATCGGCGCGCCGCCGCAGGACCTCAAGTATGCCGGGGAGAAGACCCACCTCGAGATCGGCGACGGCAACACCTTTCGCGAGTTCGTGACGATTCACCGCGGCACCCCGGGGGGCGGTGGTCTCACCACCATCGGCGACGACAGCCTGTTCATGGCCTATGTCCACATTGCCCACGACTGCCACGTGGGATCGAAGACGATCTTCGCCAATGCCGGAACGCTGGCCGGTCACGTCGAGGTCCAGGACCACGCGACGATCGGCGCATTCAGCGCGATCCACCAGTTCACGCGGGTCGGTCAGTATGCCTTCCTCGGTGGGTTTACCGCCGCCAACAAGGATTGCCTGCCGTACATGAACACCACCGGGAACCGGCCGGCCAAGTGCTATGGTCCCAACACCATCGGTCTCGAACGAAAAGGCTTCTCCGTCGAGAGTCGAACGGCGCTGAAGCGCCTCTGGCGGTACCTGTGGAGCCCGAAGACCACCACCACTGACGCCGTGGCGAAGGCCAGGGCCGAGCTCGCGGGCCAGCCCGAGGTCGAGGTCGTCCTCGCGTTCATGGAAAGCTCAGGGCGGGGTGTGATCCTGTCGTAGGTTGAGCGGCGCCGATACCGCGCCGCTGGTTCAGGAATTCCCCATCTCCGGCCTTCTCGGCGGTCTCCGGTTTCCCGCCATCGCGCAAGCTGCGGCCGGGGCAGCGGCAGCGGCCACGGATTTGGTTACGGGTACGGACTCGGACGCGGACGCGGACGTTGTACCGGACGCGGGGACAGGATCAGTACCGGAAACGGAAACCGAGCCCCACCGCCCACGGGTTCATGGAGAAATCCAGCTCGTCGCGGGTGCCGTCCGTGCCGACGAAGGTCCCGGTGGTTCGCAGTCCCATGTAACGCAGATCGAGGTTGGCCGACCAACGCATGTCCAGGGCGTAGGTGACGCCGACCTGGGCGACGATATCGATCTCGTTGGAGAAGCCGGTTTCGGTGAACAGCTCCTTGTAGGCCGAGGAATCGTCGAAGATCATGACGTTGTAGACGAGGCCGAGCCCGACATAGGGGTCGAACTTGCCGTAGAGGTCGGGACGGTACTGGGCCACCGCGCTCAGGGGCAAACGCCAAACGGTGCCGCCGTCGATCCCGCCGAGGGCGCCGCCGGAGGTGCCCACCGGGTGGGGCGACGCCCCGATGGAGAGTTCCACCGTGAATTCATCGAGCGGCCACAGCACCCAATCGACCTCGACGCCGGGCCCCGATGACAGGGTCGGTGAACTTCCCGTTTCGGCGACGGAGCCGGCGGCCGTGGCGCTTCCGGTGACCCACATCAACCGGAATCCAACCTCGGTGTCGCCCTGCTCGGCAGCGGCGAAGGTCCCGCCGAGCAGCATTAACGCAACCGCACAAGCCAGATTGAGCGGGCGCATGGCGGTCAAAACGCCCGACCCACGCGCTGCAGCACGGTGTGGGGGTCTCCGATCTTCTCGAGGAGCGTCGTGGCCTCGTCACCGAGGGCGGCGATGACCTCTTCCGGCGTCCGCACCACCGCGCCGCCGACCAGATAGAGCGCGTTCCCGTTCGGGTCGAGGTAGAGGCCGTCGATCGGCTCAACCGCCGTCAGACCCTCGTAGCCGCCGGGCGCATCGTCGGCCTCGACCATCGCCCATACCTTGGGGTCGAGATGGACGATTTCGATTTTCTTGTCGTCGTAATCCTTGCGTAGGGTTCCCCATCCCGGAGCCTTGAAGTCGCCTTTGAGCAGCCAGTACTTGGACATGAGACCATCCTCCGAATCTGAATCATAACCCGCACTTTTTCTTTCGTCCTGTTTCGCTCACGAAAGACGGCGGAAGAAAAGAGGAGATACGGTAGTCTTTGATCAAGGAGACACTCTGATGCCCAACCAACCCGCGTGGCAGGCCTGGCACGACGAGTCGGAACCGATCCGGGTCGGCGTCTCGTCGTGTCTCCTCGGCCGCAAGGTCCGATACGACGGCGGCCACAAGCAGGACCGCTATCTGACCGACGTTCTCGGCGAGTGGTTCGACTGGGTCTCGGTCTGTCCCGAGGTCGAGATCGGCCTCGGCACGCCGCGGCCGACGATCCGCCTCGAGGGCACCGGCAGCGGGCCGCGGCTTGTCGAGCCGAAGGGCGGTGAAGACTTGACCGAGAGGATGCGGTCGTACTCCGAGGGGCGGGTCGGCGAACTCCGGCGCCTCGACCTCGACGGCTACATTCTCAAACGGTCGTCGCCGTCATGCGGCATGGAGCGGGTCAAGGTCTGGAGCAAGGGCGGGATGCCGGAGAAGAACGGCGTCGGGATCTTCGCCGCCGAGCTGCTCGCCCGCTGGCCCAACCTGCCGGTCGAGGAGGAAGGGCGGCTCAACGACCCGGTGCTGCGCGAGAATTTCGTCGAACGCATCTTCTGTCGCCACCGGTGGCGGTCGCTCCGGCGGGCCGGCCTCACCCGGGCTCGGCTCATCGCCTTCCACACCGCGCACAAGATGCTGCTGCGGACCCACAACGAAGCGGGCTACCGTCGGCTCGGGGCGCTCGTCGCCTCCTTCGGCCGGCGGTCCGACGGTGAGATCTTCGCGGAGTACGAAGACTCGTTCTTTGCCATTCTCGCGCGCCGGGCGACCGCCAAGCGCCACGTCAACGTCCTGCAGCACGCCGTCGGCTACCTGCGGGACGTGGTCGACGACGTCGACCGGCGCGGGCTGCTTGCCCTGATCGAGGATTACCGCGACTCTCTGGTGCCGCTCGTGGTGCCCATCACGATGCTTCGCCATTACGTCAACCGGCACCACATCGACTACCTCACCGGCCAGCTCTACCT
>JAHECW010000130.1 GCA_024641545.1 Acidobacteriota bacterium | reverse complement strand
GATGAAGGCCCCATCCAGCGCTGTCAAGGGTTTGGATAGGAGTAATTTAGGGGTTTCTGCGCCGACCGACGGAGATCGACTCAACGGGCGCACGGAACCACAACATCTTGTGCATCTCGGTCCTGACGCCACTACATGTTGGGGTTGGTCCAAAGACGCGGCGGTTTTACCGAATCCGGCCGGCGCGGTCGATATCTCGGCCGGGGCTCCGATGACCAGGTTGTGCTGCTGTCCTGCCCGCCGGGCTTGTACAATGGCGCAGTGACTGCAAACGCCATCCGCCGGGTCGGGGTCGTGCTCAAGACCTCGAGCCACGAGGCCGCCGATCTCGGCCGCCAGCTCCTCGTCGAGCTCGATCGCCTCGGAATCGAGCCCGTCCTCGATGTCGCATCCGCCAAAGTGCTTGGAACAGAGAGCGACTGCCGACGATCGGAGCTGCCATCAAACTCCGATCTTGTGGTGGTTCTCGGCGGCGACGGCACTCTGTTGTCGGTGACCAGGGGTCCGATCAACGGCACCCCGATTCTCGGAATCAACATGGGCACCCTCGGTTTCCTCACCGAGCATCCGGTCGAGCATCTCTTCCCCATGCTCCACGCCGCAATCGAAGGCCGGATCACCCTCGAGCGCCGGGAGCGGCTCGAGGTCACGGTGAACACCCCGGGCAAGACGGCGACAACGCACCCGGTCCTCAACGACGTGGTGATCAACAAGTCGGCCCTCGCGAGGATGCTGGTTCTATCCATGCACGTCGATGACCAGTTCGTCACCCGATTCAAGGCGGATGGCCTGATCGTGGCGACCCCCACCGGGTCCACGGCCTACAATCTTTCCGCCGGCGGTCCGATTCTCTATCCGACCCTCGAAGTGCTCCTGGTCACCCCGATCTGTCCCCACACTCTGACCAACCGTCCCATCGCTCTTTCCCTCGACTCGGTGATCGACATCCGTTTGGAGAGCCTTTCGGAGGAGGTCTTCCTCACCCTTGACGGTCAGCAGGGTTTCCCTCTCACGACTCGGGACCTCGTCCGAATTCGGAGATGCTCAGATCCGGCGCACCTGATCATCGAGCCGAGCCGGTCCTACTTCCAGGTGCTCCATCGGAAGTTGAAATGGGGCGAACGCGGAGGCTGAGATACCGTCATCTCAGACGCACGATCATTGCTGTACTGGCAACGGTCGCTGCGTTCCTATTGGTCATCCTGATCGTCAGGATGCTGCTCACGGCCGGACCGACCCGCCGACTCGTGCGCAACTGGATCCAGACGGTCGCCGCGCAGCGTGATCTCGATTTGGCAATCGACGACCTGTCCTGGGGTTTCATCCCGCCGATGGTCCACCTCGATGGGGTTCGAGTCGAGGGCCCCGGCATCCGTGCCGAGATCGAGACCGCTGAGATCGATCTGGCGAGAATCCGGTTCACCCGCCAGATCATCGAGCTCGGCACGGTCGCAGCCGATGGCGTCAAGGTGGCGCTCGACGGCACGCCTTCGACAGGCAAGAAGGGGCAGTCGAGGCTCAAGGTCCGGGTCAGACACCTCGATCTCACCCGCGTCGAGTTCGTCGGCACCGATCTGCCCGGAAGAATCGACCTGTCGCTGACCGGAATGGATGCCGGTTGGGCGTCCGACGACGGTTCGCCGACCGGTTTCGTGAGAGTCGATCGCGCCGACCTCGGAATCCCCGGTCTCGCGCCGTTCAGCGTCGCGGTGGCGGCGCGGCTGCGCATCGAGGACGGTCTCCGCATCCCGTTCTGGACGGTCGAAGGCGACGGGATCGCCCTGAGCGGGAACGGCACCATCGGTGGTCAGGCCGGGACGGCCTTCGTCGCCAGCGGCACCATCGATCTCGCAAACCTGGACCGCATCGTCAAATCCGGGGGAATCCTCTCCGGCACCATCGATGTCGATGCGGTGATCCAACCGAATGGAGACGAGTTGGTTCGGGTCGAAATCGAATCAGGCCACGTCGAGGCCGCCGGTTTCCCCCTCGACAACATCGCCGGCCGGCTCGCGTACGACGGCGACCGCCTGCGCGGCGATCTGGACCGCGCCGTTTTTTTCGGCGGACAGCTCAAAGGCGCCTACTCCCTCGACGACCTCGGCGGCAGCTTCCTTCACGGGGTTCGGGTCAACGGCCGCGGCGTCAAGGTCGCAGGGATTCTCGGCAGCCTCGGCATCCCGCCGGCCGGAATCGCCGCCGCGCTCGATGCGGATGTCGAGATCGATTGGAATGGCCGGGCGTTCCCCCTCGGGCACGGACGTGCGGAAACCGTCCTCCGTCCCACCGCGGGCGTGCTGCCGACTTCCGGGCCGCTGCTTGTCGAACTCAAGGGAGATCGGGCGCTCACGTTCTCGTCGGATGAGCTGCGGATCGGCAACTCGGTCTTGAGCTGGCAGGGGCCCCTCGCCATCGGCACGTGGGAGCCCTCGTGGTCCGTCACTGCGGCGCCCGCGGTGCTCGAAGAAGTCGTGCCGATGGTCAACGCGTGGATCGGCAGCGCGGCTCTGCCCGCGGTTGAAGGCAGCGGTCGGCTCCAGGTCAGCCTCAGCGGACCGTGGCAGGAGTTGGTGGTCGGAGCCCGCCTCGACGCGCGACCCCTGCGCTGGGGTCCGATCGAGCTCGACCACGCCGTCACCAGCGCCCTCATCGGCGGTCAACGGCTGACCCTCGAACCGTCGCGTTTCAGTGTCGGCGACGGTTCCGGCGAGGTCGAAGGCACGTTGACCTGGAATCCGGATGCCGGCGACGAGCAGCTCGCCCTCGATCTCCGAGGCCACCGACTGCCCATGGCCACGCTTGCCGAATGGGCCGGTCTGGACGGCATGGCGGATGGCGCCTTCTCGTTCACCGGCGGCCTCCGCGGAGCCCTCAACCTTCCCCGAGGCTCGTGGGCAGCCGGTCTGGCGGGCGTGGTCATCGCCGGTCTCGACCTCGGCGACGCCACGGCGACCATCGACCTGGCCGACGGCCGTTTCGAGGCGCTTGGGCTCGATTTCGATGATGGGATGAAGGGGCAGGTGTGGTGGCAGGTCTCCGCCGGCGAGGTCGGCGCCGACCTCCAATGGAACGGCATGCCCCTCGCCTTTCTCGGCGAAACCATCACCCGCACCATCGGCGCCACCAGCGATGTTCACCTCGCCGGCCGGCTCACACCGGACGGCCACCCCACCGGCAAGCTGGTCGCTCGGACCGAGGCCGGGAACCTCGAGATCGACGCGGAACCGGACCGCTGGATCATCCGCGGTGGGCTCGCCGACGACGTTGAAGGCTCGGTCGAGCTTCTCCGCCGGCCCGAGGGTCATCTCGCCGGCAGCGGCAACCTCAGGCTCCGATCGGCTCAGGGTCTCCTGGCACGGTCGCTCCCGGACTCGGGAATCCCCCTTGAAGGGACCGCCGAAGCCCGCCTCGATATCGACTGGCCGTTGGGCTCGCTGCCGATCATCGCCGGCACCGTGGAGGAGCTCGACCTGAGCCTCCAGGGTGATCCCGTTCGTCTCCTCGGACCGGCCCACTTCGACCTCTCGGCCGGTGGCCTCGAGGTCCAGGATCTCTATCTCGGCCACCGCAATGACCGGGTCTTCCTGCGCTGGGGGATCGGCTCGGACGGTTCGATCCACGGCAACGCCACCGGTACGCTGGACGCCGTTTTGCTGCGTTTCCTCGTTCCCGACTGGGAACCGGCGGGGCGGGCGACCGGGGTCATCGAGATGCTCGGCACCCTCGATCGACCCCGCTTCGAGGGGATCGCCGAGATCGCCCAGGGGTCCTTCCGTATCCCCGGCGGGCAGACGATTCTGTCCGCCATCGACGGCACCATTCTGGTCTCCGAAGACGAGGTCGTGATCGACGGCTCGGGTTTCCGTTTCATGCAGGGCCGAGGGCTCGCCAACGGCCGGATCAACTGGCGCGCCGGAATCATCACCCTCGATCTCGCGGGCGAGATGAGCGGACTCGGCTATCCCGTCTTTTCGGGTTTGACCGCACGCCTCTCGGGCCCCTGGAGACTCAGCGGGCCCACCGACGATCTCCACATCAGCGGCGACTTGAAGGTCGATCGCGCCACGTTGCAGCGGCGCGAAGCTCCCTCCGTGCTGATCCTGGAGTGGTTCGGAGGGACAGCCCCGCCACCCGGCGAGGGCGGCCCGAAACTCGATCTGAGGATCGAAGCCGATCAGACCATCGAGCTGCGCAGTCCGTTCGTCCGTCTCGTGGGCTCGGCCAACCTGCACGTCACCGGCACCACCAACCGTCCCGGGCTGGTGGGCAAGGTCGAGTTCGAGGAGGGGGGCGAAATCACCCTGCAGAACCTCCGCTACGATCTCGAACGGGGAATTTTCACCTTTGCCGACCCCGATCGGATCGACCCAAGCATCGAACTCCAACTCACCACCTGGGTGCAGAACTACCAGGTCACCCTGCGGATCTCGGGCACCTCCGATCGGCTCATCCCCCAGGTCACCTCCAGCCCGCCGTTGCCGGTGGAGCAGGTCTACTCGCTGCTCGCCATGGGCTACCGCAGCGACACCCTCGGCAGCGGCGCCATGGGAGTCGGACTCGCATCGACGATCCTGTCGCAACAGATCTCCTCAGAGCTCGACCGCCGAACCAAATGGGTCCTGCCGAACGTCCGGGTCGACCCCTTCGCCAGCAGCGCCACCGGCGGCCCGGCGGCGCGGGTCACGGTGGTCCAACAGCTCGCGCCCAATTGGACCGTGACCCTGCGGTCGAATCTGTCGAGCGAGCGGGCCGAGGTGATCGTCAGCCGCTGGTACCTCGCCCCCGGCATCTTCCTCGAGGCGAGTCGCGACCTCGATGGTTCCTACGGTCTCGACATCAAGATGCGACGACCCTATTGAGAGCCGGCGTGGTGATTTCTCCTTCCTGCCGCATGCCTCGTCTTCGCTCGATTGCGAGCGGACTCGCCGCCGTGCTGATTGCAGCCGCGGCCCCTCTGGTCGCTGCCGGCATCGATCAGTCTCCGATCGCCCGCCTCTCGGTGGAAAGCGACAGCCCGGTGAATCACGACGCCACCCTCGAAGTGCTCGGGCTCAAGATCGGTGGAACTCTCGACCGCGACCTCCTGCGCGACGCGATCCTGGCCATGTACGCATCCACCGACGCGGAGTGGGTCAGAATCGAGGCCGCCGAGATCCCGGATGGTCTCGATGTCCTGGTCCGGATCAGCGTCAAACCCACGGTCGCCCATATCCACGTCGAGGTCGGGAATCGCATCCTGCGCAAACGGATCGAGAAATGGCTCGAGGTCGGCCGGGGTGACGTGGTTTCACAGACGAGCATGGAGGCGAGCGCGCGGCGGATCGCCCGCAAGCTACGTGACCGGGGATACGAGGATCCCCGGGTCGATATTTATCTCGACTATCAGCGTGAGACCAACACGGTCGCCGTCACGGTCGCGGTCGAACTCGGCCTGCCTCTGACCATCGGCGCGATCAGACTGGTCGGCATCGGCGATCCCGACATCGCGGCCGCCGTCACTCCCAAGGTCAAACCGGGCAAGAAACTCACCGCCACCTTCGAGGAGAATGTTCGGCAGCAGGTCGAGGACAACCTCAAGGAGGCCGGTTATTGGGAGGCCGAAGTCGTACACCTGACCCATGTCGGCGAGGGCGACGGTGGCGAACTCGAGGTCGCGGTGGATCCCGGGGAACACTACCGGATGGAGATCTCGACCCCCGAAGAAAGATCGAAAACGGTCCTCAACGCCATCCCCGATCCGAAAAAGGAAGAGATCCACCCGCAGCAGACCGACGCCTTCGCCGATCGGGTCCGCGAACGCCTGCAGGAGGCCGGGTACCTTCTCGCGGAGGTTTCGGCCGAGCTCGCGGCCGAAGCAGACGGACCGGTCCTGAAGGTCGCCGTCGAACCGGGAATCGTCAGGAAGGTGGCGGCCATCGAGTTCCCGGGCGCGAAGAGCCTGAGCGAAACGCGCCTGCTGTCGACCGTCACGACCCGAAAAGGCGCGGTCCGCGGGCTCAGGGGACAGGATGTGAGTCAAGGCTCCCTCGAACAGGACCGTCTGGCCCTCATCGACCTCTACCGGACGTATGGCTTCCCCGAGGTGGAGATCGGCACGCCGAGGCTCGAAGCCGATGGCGAGGACGCGGTCCGCGTGGTCTTCCCCGTGGCCGAAGGGTTGCGCTGGTTTCTCACCGAGCTCCGCCTCGAGGGGCTTCCCGCCGAAACCGCGGCCGCCCTCGAGAAGACCCAGCTTCCCATCGAGGAAGCGACGCCCTGGGATCCACGTCGGGTCGAGGAAGCGCGTCGCCGTCTCGAAACCCTGTTGGCGGACACCGGTTATCCCGACGGCCGCGTCGGGGCCGAGGTCGACGCTTCCCGGCTCGGTGAGGCGCACGTGGTTCTCAGCGCCGAGCCCGGCAGCTTCGTCCGGATCGGCAAGATCGTCATCGCCGGTCTCCAACGGACCCGGGAATCGGTCGTCGCGCGGACTCTCCGACAGACCGGCGTCCGCGAGGGTGAGCCCTACTCGCGGGCGCAGCTGCTCCTGGTTCAGCAGAAGCTCTACGAGCTCGCTCTCTTCAGGAGAGTGGAGCTGCTGCCGATGCCGGGCCAGGAGCGGCACGCCGAGCGCGGGTTGGTCGTCCTCCTCGAAGAGGGCCTCCAAAAGAGCTATGTCGTCGGTCTCGGTTGGAACGAGACCGACCGCTTCCGGGTCACCCTGGGCTGGTCCCACCTCAACCTCTTCGGCGGCGCTCACGCCTTCTCCGTCGAAACCGTCCTGTCGGGGACCGAGGAGCGCTTCCAGATCGGTGTCCGCGAACCCCGCCTGCCCGTGCTCAACCTCCCCGCCTACTTCGTGATCTACCGGACCTATGAGGAGTTCGCGACCTACGCCCAGCGCCGGCAGGGTCTGTGGATCGATATCGGTGACCGTTACAAGCGCCCCTTCCGATCGTGGTGGCGCTACGAGTACCAGATCGTCCAGCCCGACAACGTGCGCGGCGAAATCGGTCGGGAGGAGCAGGAGGCCCGCATCTCCTCCATCACTCCCACCCTCGAGTGGGACTTCCGCGACAACCAGCTGGTCCCGACCCGGGGAACCTACAGCGAAGTCTCACTCGACTATGCATTTCCCCTCTTCCAGGCCAACGCGGAATTCCTCAAGCTGCAGGCCCGGACGACTCTTTACGGCGCCATCGCCAACGGTCGCGGCGCCATCGGCGTCCGCCTCGGCGCCATCCAGCCCCTCGGTCCCGTCAGCCTGACTCGGGAAAACCTCGAGATTCCGCTCAACACCCGCTTTTTCGCCGGCGGCGCCAACACCCACCGCGCGTTCAGAAGAGACTATCTGGGCATTCCGGGTCAGACCATCAACCCCGAGGGTGATCCCATCGGAGGCAACGCCCTGGTGCTCTTCAACGCGGAGTACATCCGCAAGGTGTGGTGGCTGTTCTCGACCCACGTCTTCGTCGATGCCGGCAACGTCTGGGAGAGTCCGCGCGCGATCCGTTGGGGGGACATCCGTTGGGGCGCCGGTTTCGGCTTTTCCCTCGAGACCCCGGCCGGCCCCATCCGCATCGAGTACGGCTGGAAACTCGATCGCCAGCCCGGCGAGTCACCGGGACAGCTGTGGTTGAGCTTCGGGATCCCGTTCTAACCGCCGCGAACCACCACGAACCCGATGTACGCCGTGACGAGCACCAGCATCATCGCACCTTCGGTGCGGCTGATCCTGCCGTCTCGAACGACGATCCGGCCGACGATGAAGGTCGCGAGAATCAGAAACGGGACGTCCTGCCGGATGACAAAAACCGGGACCGACGAGGGGCTGATGGCGAAGGCGGTGCCGACCACGAGCCCGAGGTTGAAGATGTTCGAGCCGAGCACGTTGCCAATGGAGATCTCCGACTCGCCTTTGAGAGCGGCGGTGATCGAGGTGGCGAGCTCCGGCAGCGAGGTGCCGAAGGCGACCAGCGTGAGTCCGATCACCGCCTCCGAGACCCCGAACCGGGTCGCCAGCTCGATGCCGCCCCGCACCATCATCTCGGACCCCGCCAACAGCACGACGATGCCGATCGCGGCGAGCCCCAGGTGGTGCAGCGGACTGCCTTTGACCACCGTCTTACCGGTGTTTTCGGTCTGTGCCTGACGGAGGGCGAGGGCGACGAAGGCGGCAAAGACGACCAGCAGGATCACCGCCGTCGGACGGCTGATGAACCCATTCCACGCCATCCCCATGATGATGAGGGCGGGAACGACGCCGAAGATCAGGTCGCGGCGCAGCACCCGCGCACCGCCGACGACGTGGATCGGTTTGATCGCCGCGGCAACGCCGAGCACGAGCAGCAGGTTCATGATGTTCGAGCCGACCGCGTTGCCGACACTCAGCCCTCCGGATCCGACGAGTGCCGCCCGAACCGAGACCGCGAACTCGGGCATGGACGTGCCGAACCCGACGACCGTGAGGCCCACCACCATGGGTGAGACCCGGAGCCGCAGGGCGAGACGCGAGGCACCGTCCACCAGCCACGACGCCCCCTGTCCGAGGCCGACGATGCCGACCACGACCATCAACCACGGGAGGTACTGCTCGAAGATCATCGTCGGGAATCCTACAGCAATTCGTCGGACGAATTGCGGTGGCGGTCGTTTCACTCGCGCCAAACGTCGCAAACGACCATCGCATGGCGCTGGGCAAGCTATCGATTGGAGTTCAGCGGTCGCGATCCGCGTGAAACGAAATGTCAGGCCGATGACCGTTCATTTGGCGAAGAAGAGCGAACGGTCTA
Organism: Acidobacteriota bacterium; assembly: GCA_024641545.1. Lineage (GTDB taxonomy): Bacteria > Acidobacteriota > Thermoanaerobaculia > Thermoanaerobaculales > Sulfomarinibacteraceae > JAHECW01. Next base: position 6,098 of record JAHECW010000130.1, on the reverse strand, counting down.
TTTCATTCTGCGACGCCTCGTACTCGTCCAGCACGTTTCGCATACGATCGACGAGCCGTAGCTTCTCAGACGGATCTTCGGTGCGCTCGATTTCGACGTAGATGGCGTCGATTTCGGAACGCCGATTCTCCAAAGCCGCCCGAAGACGAGTGGGACCCTCAGACCAGAACGAGTTGTTCATCGCCTTCCCTCTGAACCTGCCGACACCATTCTCTCACCAACCTTACCCACTGATCTCAACGAGTGTCTACTGCGGGCGGCGAATCGCGGCGTCCCGCTGTGCTTGTCGCAAACCGTGCTCCTCGACGTAGCGCTCCCTGCGATGGATTGCGATGATTCGGCGCGTCCGACGCGCCGGTGCGATTCGTCCGACGAATTGCGGTCAGTTCTTCTTGAACACCTGGGAGATCTGTTCGCGGGTGTGCGAACTCACGACCTTGAGCATGTGCGGAATCGCCGATGGCCGACGGTGCTCCGAGGTCGCGGTGACCCGTTCTTCGAGCTCCTTGGTGATCTCCGCCGCCCAGCGCTCGAGGGCGGTCAGCAACTCATGCCGGACGAGGCGCCCGACGAGCTGATCGCCATCCATCACCGGCAGGCAGGCGAAATTGCACTCGACGAACACGAGGGACGCAGAGAGGAGATCCATCTGCGGTGTCAGCCGAACACTGAGCTCGGACATGTAGTCCTTGACGACTCCGCCCGAGATGCCCTCGTAGGCCCATCGGCCAACCGCCCGAAGACAGTCCTTTTCACTCAGGAGCCCGACCACCTTGCCCTCTGCATCGATCACCGGCACCGCTGCGACCGGCGTACGCGCAACGACTCCGGCGGCCTCAGGCATCGGCTGATCCAGGTTGAAGGTCCGACTCGGTTTCCTCATCACGTCTCGAACGGTTGGCGCGTCCACCAACATGGTTACCTCCCGTTAACCGCCAGGGTCACAACCTTCGCGGGGGTCTTCGCAACCCCGATCGGCCGCGTCGACATCGGCGCGACCGCGAAGCGTTGGATTCGGGGTCCCGTTTTCATCAATGAAATCGTCGGCACCGCTGAAGCTCGGCCGCGCACAGACGGCCACAGCTCCGCCATCCGGAGGTGCGAGTCTTCCGTCATTGCGACGCGTTGTCGGCCACAGGTGGAGCCTGGTGTCATCTCCTATTGTTGTTGAAATGAGTATATCAACAATAGTATGATGTCAACAACAGAATCGCGGATTCAGGGATTTCTTTATGACCAGCACGGGGCCGTCCACGCTGTGGCCGATTGGCGTTTACGCCGCTTGCGTAGCCGGCGTCGTGGTCGTCATGGTTGCCCTCTCGTTTGTTCTCGGCCAACGTCACCGCGACCGGGCCGCCGCCGCGCCCTACGAGTCCGGCATCGTATCCGAGGGCTCGGCTCGGCTTCGCCTGACGGCCCAGTTCTACCTGATGGCGATGCTCTTCGTGATCTTCGACCTGGAGGCGGTGTTCATCTTCGCCTGGGCGGTCGCGGTTCCCGAGTTGGGTTGGCCTGGTCTTTTCGTGATCGCGGCTTTCATCGGGCTGCTCCTGATCGCCCTGGTGTACCTCGACCGCGCGGGAGCGCTTTCCTGGGGCTCCGCCCGCGGCCGTCAACCGCCGCGACCCACGCTTCGGTTCGGCGAGAACGACCGCCGATGACGCCCCGGATCGCCCCACCGACGACGGCGGAGGTCCTCGCGGGATTGAACGCTCGGACCGTTGACGGCGCTGCCGCCAGGAGCATCCTCACGGCCCGCCTCGACGACCTGGTCGCCTGGGGCCGGAAGAACTCGATGTGGCCTTTCGCGTTCGGGCTGTCCTGTTGTTTCGTCGAGATGGCCACCAGCTTGACCAGCAGGTACGACATCGCCCGCTTCGGTTCGGAGGTGATCCGGGGCTCGCCGCGCCAGGCCGACTTGATGGTGGTGGCGGGGACGGTGTTCAGAAAGATGGCGCCCATCGTCCGGCGTCTCTATGACCAGCTGATGGAACCGCGGTGGGTGATCTCGATGGGATCCTGCGCCAATTCCGGCGGCATGTACGACATCTACAGCGTTGTACAGGGAGTGGACTCGTTTCTTCCGGTGGATGTCTACGTTCCAGGGTGTCCGCCCAGACCCGAAGCGTTCATGGAAGGGCTTCACCTCCTCCGTCACGCCGTCGGCACCGAAAGGCGCCCGCTGAGCTGGGTCGTCGGATCGCAGGAGGTCCACCGACCCGCGCCACCGGTGATGCGGGATCTCAAGCGTGATCGCCGGGCGTCGATGACCGACCTGGAGTCGCCGGAGGAAGTGTAACGGGAAAAACCGGGGGTGTTTTCGAATGATGAGTGCACCGGAAATCGCCCAGGAGTTGAGCGAGCAGCTCGTGGGTTCGATCACCATGGTGCAGGAGACGCGGGACGAGATCCCCACCTTCTGGGTTACCCGCGATCAGCTCCCGGCGGCAGCGGAGCGGCTTTGCAGACAGATCGCCGACCCGTTCACGACGCTGTTCGACCTCACCGCCATCGACGAGCGCGAGCGGGTCCACCGAGATGACCAGCCTGAAGCCGACTTCACAGTCGTCTATCACCTTTTTTCGTTCGCCCGGAACCAACACCTTCGCGTCAAGGTGCCGCTGCACGGCGAACACCCGTCGATTCAAACCTCCATCCCCTTTTGGGTCACCGCGAACTGGTACGAACGCGAGGTCTTCGACATGTTCGGGATCACCTTCGACGGTCATCCCGAACTCCGCCGCATCCTGATGCCTCCGACCTGGAAGGGCCACCCTTTGCGAAAGGAACACCCCGCCAGGGCGACCGAATTCGAGCCGTTCGAACTCACCGACGACGACGAGGACGCCGAGCAGGATGCGCTCAGGTTCAGGCCGGAGGATTGGGGCATGGAGCGGCGGACGGAAGACGCCGACTTTCTCTTCCTCAACCTCGGCCCGCAGCACCCCGGAACCCACGGCGTCCTGCGCATGGCCCTCCAACTCGACGGCGAAGTGATCGTCAACGCGGTTCCGGACATCGGCTACCACCACCGCGGCGCGGAGAAGATGGCGGAACGTCAGACCTGGCACACCTACATCCCCTACACGGACCGCATCGATTACCTGTCCGGGGTCCAGAACAACTTTCCCTACGTCCTGGCGGTGGAGAAGCTCGCCGGAATCGAGGTTCCCGACCGCGCCAAGACCGTTCGGATCATGATGGCGGAGCTCTTCCGCATCGCCAGCCACCTGGTCTGGTACGGCACCTTCGCTCAGGACGTCGGCGCTCTTTCCCCGGTCTTCTTCATGTTCGTCGATCGCGAACGGATCTTCGACATCGTCGAGGCGATCTGCGGCGGACGGATGCACCCGAGCTGGTTCCGGATCGGCGGCGTCGCGCACGACCTCCCGCAGGGGTGGGACCGGTTGGTGTCCGAGTTCCTCGACTATCTGCCGGGGCGGCTCGACGAGTATGACCGGGTGGTCATGAAGAACCGGATCTTCAAGGCGCGGACCCGGGGCGTCGGTCGCTACAGGCGCGAAGAAGCCATCGAGTGGGGGATCACCGGGCCGAATCTTCGGGCCTGCGGGTTCGACTGGGATTTCAGGAAACGCCACCCGTACGGCGGCTACGAGGCGTTCGATTTCGACGTCCCGACCGCCCAGGCCGGAGACTGCTACGCCAGGGCCGAGGTCCGCATCGAGGAGATTCGACAGAGCCTCCGGATCATTCGGCAGTGTCTCGACAACATGCCGGGTGGGCCCTTCAAAGCCGACCATCCTCTGACCACGCCTCCCGTCAAAGCCGCCACGACAAAGGACATCGAGACCCTCATCCATCACTTCCTCGGGGTCAGCTGGGGTCCCGTCATCCCACCCGGCGAGGCTTTTCAGGGGATCGAGGCGCCCAAGGGGTTCACCGGGTACTACCTGATCAGCGACGGTTCGACCGGGTCGTACCGGACGCGGATCCGGGCGCCGTCCTTCGCCCACATGCAGACCGTTCCCTGGATCAGCCGCGGCGTACTCCTCGCCGATCTGCTCGCCATCCTGGGAAGCATCGATTTCGTGCTCGCCGACGTCGACCGCTAAAAGGAGGAGCTTCGTGTTCAGTCGGGAAGAGATCGAAACCATCGAGGCCGCGATTCAGCGGGAGGAAACCCCTCGTTCGGTCTCCATCGCGGCCATGAGGTTCATCCAAAAGCAACGGGGGTATGTCAGCGATCAAAGCCTCGCCGATCTCGCCCCCATGCTCGGCATGAGCGTCAGCGGTCTGGAGAGCGTCGCCACCTTCTACAGTCTTATCTTCAGAAAGCCCGTTGGGAGACACGTCATCCTGGTGTGCGACAGCGTCAGCTGCTGGATCCTCGGCCGGGAGCGACCACTCGACCACCTCCGTCGACGGCTCGGCGTCGATCTCGGGCAGACGACGGCGGACGATCTCTTCACACTGCTGGCCATCCCCTGTCTCGGAGCGTGTGACCGAGCCCCCGCGATGCTGATCGACGAGACCCTCTACGGACCTCTGACTCCCGAGTCCATCGACGAGATCCTGAGCAGCTACCGAGAGCTTGACCGGTGACCGCGACCGAAACCCCTCTCACCCGCGACATTCGACCCGGCGAAGCGCCGCCCGGTCTCCGCGAGTACGAGAGCAAGGGCGGCTACTCGGCGCTGCGCAAGGCGCTGCGGCAGATGAGCCCCGACGAGGTAATCGACGAAGTCAGGGCGTCCAATCTCCGAGGCCGCGGCGGCGCGGGCTTCCCGACGGGAATGAAGTGGGGTTTCGTGCCGAAAAAAGACGAGACCTCGACGCGGAGGTACCTGGCGGTCAACGGCGATGAAATGGAGCCCGGCACCTTCAAGGATCGCCTCCTCATGGAAGGCAACCCGCACCAGCTCCTCGAGGGCGTCATCCTCGCCTCCTACGCCATCCAGGCCGACCTCGCCTACATCTTCATCCGCTGGGCCTACCATCCGGCGTTCAACAGACTGAGGGCGGCCGCCGGGGAAGCCCGGGAGGCCGGTTATATCGGCAAGGACATCCTCGGCACGGGGTTCAACCTGAGGGTGCACATCCACGGCAGCGCCGGGCGGTACATGTGCGGCGAGGAGACCGCTCTTCTCAGCTCGATCGAGGGCAGTCCGGCGAGGCCGCGGGCCAAACCGCCGTTTCCACCGGTGGTCGGCCTGTACGGAAAACCCACGATCGTCCAGAACATCGAGACCATCTGTAACGTGCCGCACATCGTCAACAAAGGTGCCAGCTGGTTTCGCAGCCTGGCTCGTTCGGACGACGCCGGGACCAAGCTCTACGGGGTGAGCGGCCGGGTCAACCGACCGGGCATCTTCGAGCTTCCCATGGGCACCCCGATCCGGGAGATCATCGAGGACCACGCCGGCGGGATGTGGGACGGTGTGAGGCTCAGGGGATTTCTGCCCGGCGGCGGCTCGACCCGTTTTCTCCTCGAGGAGCACCTCGACCTGCCGATGGACTTCGGCCACATCGAGGGCGCCGGCAGCCGCCTCGGCACGGGAACGATGATCATCCTCGACGACCGGACCTGCCCCGTCGGGCTGCTGCACAACCTCGAACATTTCTACGCCCGGGAATCATGCGGGTGGTGCACGCCGTGCCGCGACGGTCTGCCGTGGGTGGAAAAGACCCTCGACGCGATCGAAAAGGGGGAGGGGAGGATCGAAGACCTGGACGTCTTGGATCGTCACTGCACGCTTCTTGGTCCCGGGCGCACCTTCTGCGCGCTGGCGCCCGGCGCGATGGATCCGCTCGCAAGCGGTCTCGAGTTTTTCCGAGCAGACTTCGTCACCCACATCAACGACGGTAAATGTCCCTGGGGCTGAGAGATGGTGACCATCCACATCGACGGCAGATCGCACGAGGTCAAGGAAGGCCGCAACCTCCTGCAGGCAATCCTCGACCTCGGGGCCGATCTTCCCTACTTCTGCTGGCACCCGGCGCTCGGCTCGGTGGGCGCCTGTCGCCAGTGCGCGGTGAAGCAGTACCGCAGCGAAGCCGACCAAGCCGGCACGATCATCATGGCCTGCATGACCCCGGTCGCCGAGGGGCTGCGGATCTCCATCGACGACCCCGAAGTC
>JAHECW010000129.1 GCA_024641545.1 Acidobacteriota bacterium | reverse complement strand
CTCGGCCAAAGAGAGTTCGGGTTGCGTTCTAAAGGAGTATCGCGATGCCCATGATCAGGATTGAGAAACGCACCGACGGCGTCGCCATCGTCTGGTTGGACAGCACCGAAAAGCCCGTCAATACCTTGACGCCGTCGGCGGTGGCGGAGTTCAACGAGCTCGTGTTGCCGCTGATGGATGATGACAGCGTTCGTGCGCTGGTCGTGGCCTCGGCCAAGAAGGACACCTTCATCGCCGGAGCGGATCTCGAGGTCATCGAGGGGCTCGATGCGGAGCAGATCTCGCAGATGTCGCGCGACGGCAACGCGCTGCTCGAGCGCATCTTCACCGGCCCGAAACCCGTGGTTGCGGCGGTCCACGGCGCCGCCATCGGCGGTGGGCTCGAGGTGGCGCTGGGTTGCCACTACATCCTCGCATCCGACGACCCCGCCACCGTCATGTCCCAGGCCGAGGTCATGCTCGGACTGCTCCCGGCGGGTGGTGGCACCCAGCGTTTCATTGAAAGGACGGGGCTGGTTGCAGGGCTTCCCATGCTGCTCACCGGGAAGCGCGTCCGGGCAAAGATGGCCAAGCGGATGGGGTTGGTGGATGCGCTGACGACACCGGGCGGGATCGTCGACACCGCGGCCAAGGCGGCATTGGCGATGGCGGATGGCAAGTTGAAACGACCCCGGCGGAAGAAGACCGCGCTCGATCGCCTGTCCTCATTCCCGCCGGTGCGGGCGAAGATCCTGCGCGAGGCTGGGAAACAGGTTGCGCGCAGAACCCGTGGGCTCTATCCGGCGCCGCCGGCGATCCTCGACTGCGTCGAAACCGGGCTCAAACGCGGTCGGCTCGCCGGTCTCGACCGCGAGTCTTACTACTTCGGCAAGCTCGCCACCGGGGTGGAGAGCCGCAATCTGGTGAGGCTCTTCCACGCGATGAACATCGCCAAGAAGCCGGGAGACGGCGCGGAGCCGAAGCCGGTTGATCGGCTCGCCGTGCTCGGCGCCGGTTTCATGGGCGCCGGGGTGGCATCGGTCTCACTCGGGAGATGTCCGGTCGTGCTCAAGGACATTTCGGACGAGGCGCTCGGCGCCGGGATTCGCAGCGTGGAGAAGGGACTCGTCAGCCAGGTGCGCTCGGGCGCCATCACCCGCCGCGAGGCCGACCGGCGGCGGTCCGCGCTGCTGCCGACGACGGACAACGCCGATTTGGCGACCGCCGATCTCGTCATCGAGGCGGTCTTCGAGGACCTCGAGCTCAAGCGACGCGTGGTGGCGGAGGTCGAGGAGCGGATCGCGCCGGATGCGGTCTTCGCCTCGAACACTTCGGCGCTGCCCATCGCGAAGATCGCCGAAGGCTCTCGTCACCCCGAGCGGATCCTCGGGATGCACTACTTTTCGCCGGTGCCCAAGATGCCGCTGCTCGAGATCGTCGTCGCCGAGGCCACCGCCGGTTGGGCGACGGCGACGGCCAAGGCCTTCGGCACCGCCCAGGGCAAGACCTGCATCGTCGTCAAGGACGGACCCGGTTTCTACACCACGAGGATCCTCGCGCCCTACCTCAACGAGGCGGTGGTGCTGCTCGAGGAGGGGGCGAAGATCGAGGATCTCGACCGGGTCATGAAGGACTTCGGCTACCCGGTCGGGCCGGTGGCGCTCATGGACGAGGTCGGGATCGATGTCGGCGCCCATGTCGCCGCCGATCTCGGCGCCGCCTTCGCCGAGCGCGGTCTCGGTTCATCGGACGCCCTGCCGAAGATGTATGAGGCGGGCTTCCAGGGCCGCAAGAACCGCAAGGGCTTCTATCTCTATCCGAAAAAGAAAAAGAAGGGTCCGCGGCAGGTCAATACCGAGATCTATCGGTTCTTCGGTGGGCCCGATCGCCGAAAGGTCGCCGGCGAAGAAATTCGCGACCGGATGGCGTTGCTCATGGTCAACGAGGCCGTTCACTGTCTCGACGAGGGGGTCATCGCCTCCGCCGAGGACGGCGATCTCGGGGCGATCCTCGGTCTCGGCTTCCCGCCGTTTCGGGGGGGGCCGTTCCGCCATGTCGACCACGAGGGCGCCGCGGCCATGGTGGCCAGGATGAACGAGCTCGCCGAGCGACACGGCCCGCGCTTCCAGCCCGCGGGCGGATTGAAAGAACTGGCGGCCACCGGTGGCTTGTTTTATCCGGAGGCGTGATGAAGACCACTCGTCTGGCATCGCGAGGGGAAAGGAGCCAGGTCCGCAACCAGGCGTTCCAAGGGGCGCGATGGGAGCGGTGCCAGGCACCTTTTCGCGGCGAAAAGAGAGCTAGGCACCGTGTCAGTGTGCTCAGCTGCTGGATCCGTTTTCGGAGCGGGTGTTCCGGCAGGATTTGCGTGGTGCCACTTGTTGCATTGTGCGGCCCCATCCACCTACCGGTTCTCTCGATACCTTCCGCCGCTCAATGCTACGGGTGGCACCGGAGAACTCGTCACGTGCCTTCAATGCAAGCAGACCCAAACAACAGCCCAGGGGATCGTCATGAACTCTGACCAACCTCTTCCTCTTGACGGCATCACCGTCATCGATGCGTCGCGGCTGCTGCCGGGTGGGATTCTCGCCCGGCAGCTGATTGATCTGGGTGCGCGGCTGATCAAGATCGAGGAGCCGGGCGTGGGCGACCCGATGCGGATGGTGCCGCCGGTGGTGGGCGGGATCGGCGTCGGGTTTGCGGCTCTCCTACGCGGCGCCGAGTCGGTCTGTCTCGATCTGACGACCGACGCGGGTCAGGAACAGATGCGCCGGTTGGCCTCGCGCGCCGACGTGCTGGTCGAGAGCTTCCGGCCCGGGACGATGGCGGCGTGGGGACTGGGTTACGAGGCGCTGGCGGAGATCAACCCGAGGCTCGTGTGGTGTTCGCTGTCGTCCTTCGGACGCGGTGCGGCGGTGCGCCGCCGGCTGGCCCACGACCTCAACCTCATCGCGCTCACCGGGGCGCTCGAGGCCATGGGGCCGGAACAGCCGAGGATTCAGCTCGCGGACGTCGGCGCCGGGATGCTGGCGGCGTCCTCGATTCTGGCCGCGTTGCTGCGGCGCGAACGGGGCGGGCGTGGCGGCCGGGTCGATCAGCCCCTGATCACAGGATCCCTGCCCTTTGTCACATGGCGCTGGGCGGAGGAGGCGGCGGGCCGCGAACGGGTGGTCGACCTCCTGCTCGGCGGCGCCTGCCCCTGCTACCGGGTCTACCGGTGCGGCGGTGACGATGTCCTCGCGGTGTCGGCGCTGGAACCCAAGTTCTGGCTCGGTTTTGTCGCCATGCTCGGGGTCGAGGATCTCGCCGGTGCGGGCTTCGCCATGGGGCAGGACGCAGCGGCCGTCGCCGCCCGTGTTGAAGAAGCGCTGGCGACCCACGGGCGCGACCACTGGCTGGCGCTCGCCGAGGAGCGCGGCCTGCCGGTGAGCGCGGTTCACACCACCGGTCGGGCGGCGGACGACCCGGTCTTCGCCGACGCGGGGTTGACCGAAGAGCTGCCGGTGCCCGGCAGCGAGTCGATGACCGCCGTCGGGCCCTGGCTGCCCGCGATCGGGCGGACGCCCGGGCGACCCGCTCCCGCCCTCGGCGAACACACCGAAAAGGTGCTCGCCGAGCTGTGATGTCCGAGGCCGGGTGGGCCTGGGCGAACCTTCAGACTCGTTGAAGAGGTTGTTGCGTGGTACGCCGGTCCAGAGGTGCCCCGGTGCTTCGTGTTTTCCGTGCCGGCGAGATGCCGGCACCACAAGAGGCCGAGATCCATTGTCGGGCCGGCGTCCCACCGGCCTGGAGGCGAAGAGGGTCGCAGGACACCGGTGCCGAATTCCGGTTGTTTCAGGCGGCTCGCGGCTGAAGGTGGAACCGAGCCCACCGATCCGACCGATCAGTCAGAGGAGCCGGGTCGAGGCGAGGTACGCCACCGCACTGACCGTCGCACACAGAACGGTCCCCCAGACCATGTCGACCAGAACAACCCGGATCGGGAACCCCTCGAGGGTCGCGAGGTTGGTGAGATCGTAGGCGGCGTAGGTGACCAGCCCGAGGAGGGCGCCGAGGGCGAGGGCGTGGCCGAGGCTCTGCCGTTCGACGGCGGGCCAGACGGCGAGGACGATGATGCCGACGACGAAGACCAGGTAGAAGACGATGGCCGCCGGCCAGTTGACGTCGGTCCGCATGAGGTGACCCATCTGGTTCTGGTAGAACGATCGCGCCACGACGCCCAACCAGATGAGATCGATGATGAAGAAGGTGATCACCGCGACGGCGTAGAGCTTGAGGAAGATCGTGAAGTTCATGTCTTGGCCAACGTTGATCGGTCTCCGGTCCTTCCAACGAACACCGAGTCAGCCGACCGGCGGGCGGTTGAGCCACCAGAGCGACGCGTTGAGTACGGTGGCGAAGCTGACCCAGCCCCAGTAGGGCAGCAGGAGCCCTCCTGCCGCCGGCGTGACCCGCCAGAAGAGCACGGTGGTGATTCCGATGGCGATCCAGAGCAGGATGATCTCGACCAGGGCCCAACCGGGCGCCTGCATCCCGAAGAACAGGATGGACCAGAGACCGTTGAGGGCGAGCTGGACCGCGAAGACCGTGAGCGCGACTTTCACTCCGTCGCCGTCGAGGCCTCTTCGCCAGACGAGAAATGCGGCCACCCCCATCATGATGTAGAGCGCGGTCCAGACCGGGCCGAAGACCCAGGCCGGTGGGTTGAACGGTGGTTTGGTCAGCGTCGGATACCAGTCCGCGACCCCGCGCGCCGTGGCGAATCCGGAGAGACCGCCGACCGCAATCGGCGCCGCGACCGAGATGACGAGCTTGAGGGTGGTGTTCATGGTGACTCCGTCCGCCATGGTATCCGCAGTCGGCGTGGCATCACAAGAGCAGGGACATCGTTGCGGGGTCAGAAGACCGTTGCAACGCGCAGCCCGGCGACAAATGCGGTGTCGTCGGTCCCACCCGGGCGGTGGACCCACTGGAGGTCCGGGCTGAGGGTCATCCATCCGGTCACGGCGAGCCGGTAGAAGAGCTCGATGACGGTCTCGGAGTCGGCGTAGCCCTCCCGTCGTTCGAGCTCGCCGATCTCGGCGTGGGCCGCGCCGATTCCCACGACATCGTCGCGACGAGCGCCGAATGGAGCGGAGAGGGTCAAGCCTGCGCCGTAGTACGAGCCGACGACCGAGCGATCGGCCTCGCCCCAACCGCCCTGGGCGAAGAACGCCAAGCGGCGGGGGCCGTTCTCCCACAGGCCCTGGTCGGCGGTGAAATAGATCCCGTCCGCCGGACCGGTCACCACCGCGCCGTCTTCTTTTCCCGCCGGCAGGGCAAGTTCGATCGAGGAGTGGCGCCAGTAGCCGATCCGGTAGGTGCCGTCGATGATCGATCCGCCGAAGGGCCGAATCTCGAGACCCACCGCCGCGACGCCGCCGCTGGAGCCGGTCACGATCTCGGTGGAGATGCCCGACCCCAGGGTCGGCGAGCCGTCCCAGTACCCGGCTTTGACGTGGATGACCTCGCTCGGTGACCAACCGCCCACGAGCCCGAGAGCAGGGGCCGGAAAGGTCGGCAGGGGGACGGTTGGGATGAGTCCGAAGGAGGAATTGATGAACTCGCCGCCGCCCTCGGAGACGACGAAGTCGGCGTTGGCGTCCTGTTTGCCGATCTTGAGTCGGAACCGTCCGCCGGCGAAGATCTGATCGAGGAAGTACTCGGCGAAGCGGGTGCCGGACGGGGCGACGATGTTGCTGACGCCCTGGACGTCGCCGACCACGTCCGAGATGTCTCCGCCCCGGGTGTTCTGCAGGTCGACGAAGAAAATGCCGCCCTTCCACCAGCCGGCGCCGTCGGTGTCGACGGAGAAGACGACATCGGTCAGGCCTGCGTAGCGACTGTCCTCGGTGGTGTTGAGGGCGCCATCGGGGTTGGCGAAGTTCTCGTCGAGGGAGTGCACCACCAAGCTCATCCCGCGCCGGGCGAGCATGGTCCGAAGACCGCCCATATCGCCGAGGAGCTGTTCTCTCGTGCGCCAGGCCGGGATGGACGGCTCATTCCTGATCTCCGCTTCGATGCCGACGCTGCTGCGAGCGGGTTCGACTGCGGACCCGGGTGCCGGACCCACCAGATCCGACGCGTCGACGGTCGGCGCGACGACCAGGCACGCCGCCCCCAGCTTGCAGAAGAAACCAGCCATGGCTCTCTCCCGTGGTCGATGGTCAGGTTCCGAGGTTGAGAAGGGTGCCGATCTGGAAGACAAGGATGGTCACAATCCACGCGAGAACCGTCAGCCCGAAAAACTGAAAGGCGGCCCAACCCCACGAACCGCTCTCGCGGCGGATCACCGCCACGGTGGCCATGCACGGCGAGGCGATGAGAGCGAAGAGCATGATGCAGAAACCGACCAACGGCGTGTAGTCGGCCTGGAGCTGTTCCCGGAGGTGGGCGGCGCCGGTGTCCTCCGGGGACTCCACCGAGTAGACGATGCCGAGCTGAGCGACAAACACCTCCTTTGCGGCAAACGCGCCGACCAGAGCGGTGCCGATGCGCCAATCGAAGCCCATGGGGGCGATGACGGGCTCCATGGCGTGGCCTATGCGACCGACAAGAGAGTGTGCGAGCTGGCGGGCGGCGAGGTCGTTCCCGGCCTCGGCGGAAGCATCCGCGACGGTGGGCTCACCCGCGGCCGCGGTTTCGGGATCGAGCCGGGGGAAGGTGGCCAGGGCCCACATGACGATGGAGATCCCGAGGATGATGGTTCCCGCCTTGCGGACGTACAACCAGGACCTTTCGGCCATGTGCTGCATGACGCTTCTCATGGTCGGCAACCGGTAGGGAGGGAGCTCCATCAAGAATGGGAGGTCGCCTCCGGCAAAGAGCGTCTTGCGCAGCAGCCAGGCCGATACCATGGCCAGGGCGACCCCGATGAGATACATGATCCACAGCACCGACGCCCGCCACTGGGTCGCGAAGAAGGCCGGGATGATCAGGGCATAGATCGGGAGCCGGGCGCTGCAGCTCATGAGCGGGATGACCAGCATGGTGGTGAGCCGGGCGCGCCGGCTCTCGATGGTGCGGGTGGCCATGATGGCCGGGATCGAGCAGCCGAATCCGAGGAGCATGGGGATGAAGCTCTTGCCGTGGAGCCCGACGCTCTTCATCACGCGGTCCATCACGAAGGCCGCCCGCGCCATGTAGCCCGAGTCTTCGAGGAGTGAGATGGCGAGGAAGAGCAGGACGATGTTGGGAAGAAAAACCAGCACGCCGCCGACCCCGCCGATGACGCCGTCGACGATGAGCGAGCGCAGGAGCGAGTCGGATCCCGCCGGCCAGATGCCGCCGACGAGGTTGCCGATTCGACCGAAAGCCGATTCGATCCACCCCATCGGCGCATCGGCGACGCTGAAGGTGAAGAAGAAGACCGCGTACATGGTGCCGAGAAAGATCGGCAGGCCGAGGACGCGGTTGACCAGGACGCGGTCGATGAGATCGGTGAGATCGCGCCGGCGCTCGGCCGAGGTCGTGACCGTCTGCCGGGCGAGACCCATGGCGGCGCCGTGCCGTCGTTCGGCGATGAGGATGTCCATGGGATCGCCGTGGAGCCTCTCGATGCGATCGACGGCGTCACCGGCGGCGTCGAGGATCCCGCGGCCGAAATCCTCGGTGCGTTCGCTGGCGATGCCCTCGAGAAGAGCGATGGCGAGCCCACGGCGGGCCATGGGTTCGATCCCGGGATCGGCCATCGCCAGCAGACCGTCGAGGCGTTCGATCTCGCGCTCAATGTCCGGGCCGTAGTCGACCCTGAATTCACTCGGTGCGGGGAAAATGCTGCGCTCACGAATGGCCTCGAGGAGGTCTTCGACCCCCTTCGCCCGGCGCGCCACCGTGGTGACCACCGGTGATCTCAAGAGAGCGGAGAGCTTTGCGGTGTCCACCACCGTGCCCCGGCTCTTGGCCACGTCCACCATGTTGAGCGCCACCACCACCGGGAGCCCGAGCTCGAGGAGCTGAACCGTGAGATAGAGGTTGCGCTCGAGATTGGAGGAATCGACCACCGACACTGTGACGTCGGGGTGTTCCGTCACCAGAACATCGCGGGCGACGCGCTCCTCGAGCGAGTTGGTGGCCAGCGAGTAGGTTCCGGGGAGATCCATGACCCGAAGGTCGAGATCCCGGAAATGTCGCTTGGCTTCCTTCCTTTCAACCGTCACACCGGGGTAGTTGCCGACGTGCTGGTAGGCGCCGGTGAGGGCGTTGAAGAGCGAGGTCTTGCCGCTGTTGGGGTTGCCGGCGAGGGTGACGAATTTCGACCCCGGTGCGGCGAAATCACGGTTGGTTTCAACCAAGCTTAAAATGTTCGGCACGGCGAAAACTCCTTCAAAAAAAGGGGCCGCGGCGGTCCCTCAGACATCGATCCTGACCCGCACCGCCTTTGCTTCTTCGCGGCGCAGCGAGAGATGGGTTCCCTTGACGAGAATCTCGAGCGGATCGCCCAGCGGGGCGGATCGTTCCATGGTGATCGGCGTACCGGTGATGATTCCGAGATCCATGAGTCGTCGCCGCAATGGACCTTCGCCCTGGACCCTGGTGATGGTCGCGTGCTGACCGGGTTTGAGATCAGCCATGGTCGCGATCTCGCCGGCGCCCAGCGGATGCCCGTGGGACGTCGGCGGCGATGACTCGAATCTGCACTCGTCGAAGCACGTCGGTCGGCAACCCTTCTCGATGTGGTTGCGGAATCCCTCGAGCAGACCCGGGCCGCCGTGCGGACACATTTCGATGAACTCGACAAAGCGGACAAAGCGATCCACCAGATCCGCCGGGACCGCGTGTTCCATCTTGCAGGCGGCCTCGTCGGCGAGTTCGTTGCCGGCAGCGAGGACCTTGATGAAGAATTCACGCAGCGACTCGTGACGACGGACGACATCGCGGGCCAACTCCTCGCCGGTGGGAGTGAGGGTCACCAGATCATAGGGTGCGTAGTTGACGAGCTTGCGCGCCTTGAGGGCCCTGAGGGCGCCGGTGACCGACGAATTGCCGACCTCGAGGAACTTGGAGATGTCCTTGGGCCGAGCCGCGTGTTTCTTGCGCACGATGTGAAAAATCGCCTCGAGATAGTCTTCCAGGCTGGCGCTCAGGGTGGCTTCGTTCATGTCAACTCCACAACATTTTCGGCACAACGAAAACTCTACGCCGAGGCGAGACACATGTCAAGATCTCTTTGGAACGGCGGTCCTTTGAGTCGCGATGGGAGCGCTGTCGCTACCCCTGCCGCTGTCGCTGCCGCGGAGGAGGGGCGGGAGCGGGCGATCCGATCCGGCCTCCGGCCCGCTATACTCCAGCCATGCAACGTGCTCTCCCTTGGATCTTCGCCGCTCTCGCAGGGGCGGCGCTGGCCCTGGCCATGCCCGGACCCGGGCTGTGGCCGCTGGTGGTGCTGTTTCCCCCGCTGCTGCTCGAAGCCATCGAGCGCGGCGGCGGGACGTGGCGGCCGTGGCTGCTCGGCTGGCTCGCCGGAACGGTCTACTGGCTGGTGGCGACGAACTGGGTGCTCGAGGTCATGCACCATTACGGTGGTCTGCCCCTGATCGCCGCGGTCGGATGTCTGCTCGGAATGGCGGCGTTCCTCGGCCTGACCTGGTTGGCGGTTGCGGGGTTGGCGGCGCTGGTGGCGCCGCCGTGGCGGATCTGGTTTTTCCCGCTTGCGTGGGTGGCCGTCGACGCGCTGCGCCGATTTCAGCCGTACCAGTTTCCGTGGAGCGATGTGGCGCTGGTCTTCGGCAACCTGCCGGCGATGTTGGGATCGCTGCCCGTCTGGGGAGCATCGGGGCTCGGCTGGGCGACCGTCGCCCTGGGCGCCGGTCTGTGGGGCCTTGCGAGGCCGGTTGGGCGCCCGGCTGCCGCCGCGTTGTTGATTGCCGCGGTCGGAACAACCCTGGTCTTCGGGGTTGTATCGGGGACGACCCGGTCATCGGGTCCGCCGGTCCGGGTGGCGGTGCTCCAACCCGGAACCAGTCTCGAGGAGAAGTGGGACCCCTCCGAGTGGCAGGAGATCGCCGATCGGGTTTGGACACTGACCCGGCGGGCGGCCGACGCCGGAGCGAAGATCGTTCTGTGGCCTGAAGGCGCGGTTCCCTTCCGCATCGACAGCGACGAGACCTACCGCGACATCGTCGTGGCCCTGGCAGCCGATTTCGATCTCCAGATCGTGCTCAACTCCATCGGCGGCACGGCCGACGGCGGCTTCACCAACTCGGCCTATCTCGTGACCGGTGCCGGAATCTCCGCTGTGCACTACGACAAGGTCCACCTGGTGCCGTTCGGCGAGTACGTCCCACCCTGGGCGGAGCTCGCGTTCACCGACTCCCTGGTCCGAGAGGTCGGCAGATTCACACCCGGGCAAACGGTGACACCGCTGCCCGCGATCCTGCCGTTGGGAGTGGCCGTCTGTTATGAGGTCGTCTTTCCGGGACACGCCTCCGCCGCTGCGCGTGCGGGTGCGAGAGTCCTCGTGACCCTCACCAATGACGGCTGGTACGGCTTCAGCTGGGCGCCGGTCCAGCATTTCGCTCACGTCAGGCTGCGCGCGGCCGAACAACGGCGGTGGTTCGCCCGTGCGGCGCTGACCGGGATCTCCGCCTTCGTCGATCCGTACGGAGAAGTCCGGTCGCGCATGGAGATCGGCGAACAGGGTCTGCTGGTTGCAGATCTCCAGCCCGTGGCCGAGTTGACCCTTCGAGCCCGTTGGGGGGACTGGTGGGCGGTACTGTGCGCGGTTGCGGCGGCGGGATTGTTCATCGGGGCGCGCGTTCGGTCGAGTTCCTTGGAAAGAGAACCGGCACCGGAATGACACGAGATCGACAGCCGCGCACCCTGCCTCACACCGCCGAGGACGATCGGGCGGGGTCGGCTCCGACGTCTTCGCCGCGCCGCCAAGTTCGGGGGTGGCGCCGATTGCTGTTTCGCATCGCAGCCATGGTGCTCGTTCCCGCCGCCATCGTGGTGATGATCGAGCTGTCCATGCGAGTGCTTGGGTTTGGCTATTCCGCAAATGCCATCGCGACCCGCGAGATCGGCGGGCGCCTGATGCGCTGCGATAACCCGGATTTCGGTCGCGGGCTGTTTCCCCCGCATCTTCGGTCGAATCTGAGACCGTTCGTTTTTCCGGCGGAGAAGGCGCCGAACACGTATCGCGTCTTCGTCTTGGGATCCTCTGCCGCCCTCGGGAGTCCGGATTACGCCTACGGTTTTGGCCGCATCCTGCAATGCATGTTGAGCGACAGGTTCCCGGAAACCAAGATCGAGGTCGTGACGGTGGCGATGACCGCGATCAACTCCCACGTGGTTCTGCCCATCGCGAAAGAGTGTGCCCGCCACGAGCCGGACCTTTTCATCGTCTACTTGGGAAACAACGAAGTGGTCGGACCCTACGGCCCCGGCACGGTCCTGTCCCGACTTCCCCACCGGTCGTCGGCCGTCCAGATGAGGATTGCGCTCTCGTCGACCAGAATCGGTCAGCTCTTCGAGCAGCTGGCGCGTGGGGTTGCAGGCTCGCCGGAGATGACGATGGCTGGGCAGGCGTCCGTCCTTTTCCTCGATAATCTGGTTCGCTCCGGCGCCCCGGGGTTGGAATCGGTTTATTCGCACTTCGCCGAGAATCTCGCGGACATCCGCGACGCCGGGCTTGCGGGGGGCGCCAAGGTCATCTTGTGCACCGTGGCAAGCAACCTCAGGGATTGTCCCCCCTTTGCTCCGCAGCATCGGCTGGGGCTCTCGGCAGTGGACGAGGAACGGTGGGAACGGATCTATGCTGAGGGCGAGGCCTACGAGACGGAAGGAGACCTTGAGCGGGCTGCTGAACGCTACGGGGCCGCCATTGAGATCGATGACCAATATGCCGACCTCCAGTATCGCCTGGCCCGTTGTTTCTGGAGTCTCGGGAAGTATGAACGGGCTCGGGAGCGGTACATTGCGGCGCGCGACCTGGACGCCCTGCGCTTCCGGGCCGATACCCGAATCAACCGGGTCATCCGTTCGGTCGCAGAAGAGAAACCCGGACCGGATGTTCGTCTCGCAGATGTAGTTGCTGCGGTGGCGGATCACAGCCCTCATCAGATACCCGGCGACGAGCTCTTTTATGAGCACGTACACTTCACCTTCAAAGGGAACTATCTGCTCGCCAGCACGGCCTTCGAGCAGGTTGTGGAGTTGATCGCGGAGCGTCACCCGCGCCCACGACCCACCCGCGGAGTACTGACCGAGGAAGAGTGCGCAAAACTCTTGGCGTATACGGAGTGGGACCGACGCCGGATCCTCGGCAACGTGCTGCAGGCATACATCAGCGGCCCACCGTTTTCGGGGCAGATCTACCATGAGGAAAGGGTGAAAAGGCTGGGAGATCGGTTTCGCGAGCTCAACGTGTATTCGCGCCCTGGGGCCTTGGGGGACGCTGCGGCGCAATACCGCAAAGCAATCCAACGGAATTCGTCAGACTGGGAACTGCGTTGGAGGTTCAGCGGTTTCCTGGCGGGTGGTCTGAAGGACTACCCGGAATCCGTCGCCCAACTGAAAATTGCAGCCGAAATTTATCCGGACTTCCGTCTCTTGAGTCAGCTTGGAAACGGGATCCGGATTCTGGGCGATCTCGAGGAGGCCGAAGCAGTGTATCGCCAAAGCCTGCAGATCACCTCTTCACCGAAAGCTCACTTCGGCCTCGGAAGAGTGCTCCGCGCAAGGGGGGATCTCGATGGCGCCATCAGGCAGTTCAGGCGGGCGGTAGAGGTCCCGTTCTCAGGGTCTGACGCCGCATTTCTCGCCTTGGCCAATTCGTTGCGAGAAGCGGGAAAGACCGACGAAGCGATGATGGTCCTTCGCAAGGGGATTCAAACGCTTCCGGAGTCGGCGACAGCATCGTTTCATTTTCGCCTGGCCCTTTTGTTGGATCATCGTGGGGACACAAGAGAAGCTGTGGCCGAGCTGCGCGAAGCTCTGAAGATACTGCCGAGTACAAGTCATCCGGACCATGCGAGGTTCCGCAAGAAGCTCGACGAACTGGTGAGCAAGAACTCGGCGCCATCGAGGGCGCCCCCTGCTCGATGACTCGGAAGGTAGCGGCTCGGTGGATTGTTGAGTACAATGCGCCCGCCCGACGGGGCGTGAAACCGAGGGAACACCATGCTCGACGAACTGATCCAGAAAGCCGATGCCGAGTTCGAGCGCGTCAGGCGTCTCAGGGGGTATCTTTGACCTCGAGGCGTTGACGGCGCAGCTCGCCGAGGCCGACGAGGAGGCGCAGGATCCTGAAATCTGGGCGGACCAGAATCGCGCCAGGACGGTCATGCGACGGCGAGCGGAACTGCAACAAAAGATGGCGACGGCAGAGGCCCTCAGCGAGGCCAGCGACGAGTTGGAGATCCTCGCCGAGATGGCCCGCGACGGCGACCAGGGTGTCGACGCCGAGCTCAAGACCGCCCTCAACCGGCTGATCCCGGAACTCAACCGCATCGAGCTCACCGCCAAGATGACCGGCGAGCACGACACCGCCAACTCCTTTGTCGAAATCCACCCCGGCGCCGGCGGAACCGAGTCGGCGGACTGGGCCCAGATGCTCCTGCGGCTCTACCTCCGCTGGTGCGAACGGCGTGGGTTCGATGTCGAGATCATCGACGAGCAGCCGGCCGAGGAGGCGGGGATCAAGAATGCGACCCTGCTGGTCAAAGGCGCGTACGCCTACGGCAACCTCAAATCCGAAAACGGCGTCCACCGGTTGGTGCGGATCTCGCCCTTCGACCAGCAGTCGCGGCGCCACACCTCGTTCGCCTCGGTCCACGTCTACCCCGAGATCGACGACGAGATCGAGTTCGAGATCCCGGAGAAGGACATCCGCATCGACCGCTACTGTTCATCGGGGCCCGGCGGCCAGGGGGTCAACACCACCTACTCGGCGGTGCGCCTGGTGCACGAGCCCACCGGGGTCATCGTCACCTGCCAGAACGAACGGTCGCAGATCAAGAACCTGGCGAGCGCCATGAAGGTCCTCAAGGCGCGCCTCTTCGAGCTCGAGATCCAGAAGCGAGAGGAGAAGCTCGACAAGCTCAAGGGCCCAAAAAAGGACAATTCCTGGGGCAGTCAGATCCGCTCATATGTTCTCCAGCCCTACCGGATGGTCAAGGACCTGCGGACCGGACACGAGGTCGGCGACACCGACCGCGTCCTTGACGGTGACATCGACGGTTTTATCGAGTCGTTCCTGCACTGGAGCGCGCTACAGGCCCACAAAAAATGAAGCGGGAGCAGTTGCAGGACGTTCAGTTCTCGTCGGCGGGACGCCGCAGATTCTTCAGGTTCGCCCGCGCCCGCTCGTTGTCGGGCTCGAGTTCGAGGAGCCGTTCGAGGGCGGCGGCGGCGGTTTCGCGATCGCCGGCCAGGTAGGCGATGTTGGCGCGGTAGTCGTAGACCATCGGGAAATCGGGGGCCAGCTCCTCGGCCTGATCGAGGAGGCGACCAGCCCCGTCGAGGTCGCCCCGCCGGGCCGCCTCGCCGGCGCGAACCGCCAGGCTGTGAGCCTCGGACTCCCGTGCCGATCTCGGCGCCCAGACCAGGGCGCTGCCCGTCAGGCGCTCGAGCGCCGCCCGCGCCCGTTCGTAGTTCGGGTCGTACCGAACCGCTTGCCGGTACTCCTCGGCCGCGTCTCCAGGACGACCAGCGCGTTCGAGAAGGATCCCTCGGTTGAAGTACGCCCTGGCATCGGTGGGTGAGATCTCGAGGACGCGATCAAGCTCGGCCAGAGCCTCCGCGTCGCGTCCGAGGCGGGCGAGAGATGTGGACAGATTCATCACAACGCCGGGATCGTCGGGGGAGGCCTCGCTGAGCTTGCGAAACGCTTGTTCCGCCTCGTCGTAGCGCCCGGCACTGAGCAGCATGTCGGCGGTCCCGCGGTCGACCTCCGGTTCATCGTCGGACTCGAGATAGCCGAGCGCTTCGAG
>JAHECW010000128.1 GCA_024641545.1 Acidobacteriota bacterium | reverse complement strand
TGCCCGGCCACCACGACCTGGCCGCCCTGCGCAACGAGCTGACCGCCGCTGTCGATCCGCTGCTGAGATTTGTCGATCTCGCGGCGGGGATCGAGATCGGGGCGTGGGCTGCGCAACCGGCGCTGTATCTCGCGCTGCGCCCGGCCGCCGGCGACTACGGTTTCCGCGGCGACTCGATCCGCACCTCCAGCGGCGACGAGTTCCCGGTCGCGTCGTACCGCGACGTGGTGCGCGAGTTCGCGGTCGGGCACTCCCAGGCCAAACACGCGGCGCTGGCGTCGGGCGAGTCCTACATGGTCGGCGCACTGGCGCGGCTCGCCCTGTGGGGCGATCAGCTCGCTGGCCAGGCGCGCGGTGTATTCGAACGGCTCTTTCCGGACGGCGTCGTCGACAACATTCTGCTCAACAACTGGGCGCAGCTGGTCGAAATCGTGCACTGTCTCGAACGCGCCGTCGAGGTCTGCGATCTCCTCCTCGCCATGCCCGAGGCTTCGCGCGAGATGGCGGCCTACGAGGTCGGCGCGGGACGCGGCGCGGCGGCGCTCGAGGCGCCGCGCGGCGCCCTCTTCCACGAGTACGAGATCGACCGGGACGGCCGGGTGGCCGCCGCCAACGTGATCACCCCGACCGCCCAGAACCTCGCCGGCGCCGAGCGAACTCTCCGCCGCGCGGCGGAAAACCGGCTCGCCGAGATTCCACCCCGAGACGACGCCGGGCTCCGTCTCGACCTCGAGATGGTGGCCCGCGCCTATGACCCCTGCATCTCGTGCTCGGTGCACCTGGCGCGGATCAACCGGTGAGCGCCGGTGGTTGCGGCCGGTCGCTGCTGATCGCCGGCTTCGGCAACCCGATGATGGGCGACGACGGGATCGGACCGGCGGTCGTTCACCGCCTGTCGCGCTCCGAGCTGCCCGCCGGCGTCACCTGCCTGGAGTTGAACGACGTTCTTCAGCTGCCGGCGGTGTGGTCGGGCCAGGGCGAGGTGTGGATGGTCGACGCCGTGAGCGGCGGCGCACCGCCGGGAACCATCCACCGCGTTCGCCACGAAGACACCCCGACCCTCGCCCGGGAGAGGACGACCGTCCACCACCTCGGACTCGGCGAAGGTCTGCGGTGGGTCCTCCACGCCTACCCCGAGATGGCCGGCGTGCGTTTCCGCCTGTGGGGGGTGGAACCGGTGTCGGTGTCCCCCGTCGAGGCCCTGAGCGCGGTCGCCGAGCGGGCCGTGGTCCGGCTGGCAGATGAAATTTCGGCCGCGATTCGGGGCCTGGAGGGCGATCGTTGACCCGGCGCCGTACCTACAACCGGCTCGGGGTCCGCCGGGTCGGCCGCCTCAGCTCGACTGCGACGACGCTCCCTTCCGGATTCGTTTCAGCTCCTGGCAGAGATCGGTCACCGCGTCTTCCGTCCAGTCGCCGGCACAGGGCCACGGTCCGGTGGAGCCGGTCGACGAAACGTACTTGGACGGCTGGCACTTCCGCCGTTCGCCCAGCCGCGCTTGAATGACGCCGGTTTCGCCGTCGATGAGATCGAAGACGATGGTCCCCTGCGACAGCACCAGAGCCGGCTCCCCGTCGGCGGTTTTGATCTTCGTCGTCTCGTCGAAAACCGCGTCCGTCACGGTCGCCTGGAGCACCAGGGTCCCCGGTCCGGGGTCGTCCACCAGCTCGAGCTCGGTCTTCGCATCCAACTCGGTGGCGATGGTGTCGTCGAGGATCTGCTTGAGCTCGGTGATGTCTTCCCAATCGGGCATCACTCCGCCCCGGCTTCTCGAACCGATGAGGCGGCCCGTGGGCTGTTCCAGCTCCTGCTGACCCGGATCGCGGATGACCAGCGCCACCTGTCGGGGATTGAGCTTGCTGTAGCGGGAGAAATCCGTACCGGGGCGGACCAGCGTCGTTTTGAAGGTCCCCTTCTGCTTGGTCAGTTCATCGAGCCCCTCGGGATCGTAACCGGTGTCGAAGCTCTTCGCGAAAACTGAACCCGCCACCAGCACCATCAACAACACGAGCGTTTTCTTCACGGTGCTTCTCCTAACTCGATGCAACTCTACTCAAATCTCTCTCGATGTATCTCAAACGTTTTCAACAATCGACAAGTTTCACATCTAGGCAACATCTCAGCCTATGAGAACTCCTCAGGCAACTTGCCTTAGATCAATCTAAGGCAGGTTGCCTGAGTTGTCAACCGCTGTCCAGCCACCGTCTCTCTACGGCCAGTCGGGGAACCGTCCCGGTGTCCACGGCGCACCGGCCGCCTCCAGCGCCTGCTCGACGACACCGAGTCGCCGGTCGAGGTCGCGCAGCGCTTCGAGCTGCACGGTGAAGGCCTCGGCGGCCCAGGCGTAGCCGTCGCGGTTGGTCGCGGTCGGCGGCTGGGTGGTCGACAACTGGCCGTCGACGATCCGATTGACGCGATCCTGGATCGACGGATCGGTGGGTTCGTTGCGCCGAGCCCGGCTGCGATCGCCGCGCAGCAGAACCAGGATGTCGTTGAGTTCACCCTCGAGAGCGGCGAGCTCGGCGAGCTGCGCGGGATCGGCCTCCGGTGTGTCGAGGACCGCGTGCCGAAGGTGGGTGATCCGACCGCCCGCCTCGCCGGCGATCTCGATGGCGCCGAGCACCGCCCGTTGGAGATCGGCCGCCTGGAGCTGGAACTCGAGCGCCGCCTGCGGGTCGTCCACCGGCAGGGTGCCGCCGCCGAGATCGACGACCTCGAAGTCCTCGGGTCCGGCGAGCTCGGTGAGGACGCCGTCGACCTCGCCGGCGAGGGTGACCGAGTAGGTGCCGGGCATCGCCAGCGGTCCGATCCTCGGCGCGTCCCACGGCTCCTGCGGCCCGGGGTCCGGATCGACCGGCAACGACGACGGGTAGCGCAGGTTCCAGGCGACCCGGTGAAGGCCCTTGGTCCTGGCTCCCGGCACCCTCTGGACGACGCGGCCATCGCCGTCTCTGACGATCAGAACGATGCCCGGATCGTGCTCCTCATCCTCGGCGCGGAGCGCGTCCTGGGTCGGGTAGGGAAGGGTCTTGCTGTCGTCGTCGGCCTTCTTCTCGGCCTCGAGCCGGCGCTCCCGGCGGGTCTTCAGACCGTCCTTCAGATAGTACGGGAAGACCGCGCCGAATGCCGGGTTGGGCGCGGTGTAGAAGCTGTCGCCCTGAAACGCCTTCGCCAGAGTGGGCAGACCGAGCCGGCTGGTCTCGACGTAGCGCAGCGCCGGTTTGACCGGGAACAGGACCGCCTCTTCGGCCAGGCTCTCCCTTGAAATCCCGCGCAGCGGCGTGTAGTCGTCGAGGATGAAAAAGCCGCGGCCGAAGGTGGCGAGGGCGAGGTCGTTCTCACGCCGCTGGATCTCGAGCTCGCGAACCGCGATGGTCGGCAGACCGCCCTTGAGGGCGACCCAGTGCACGCCTGCGTCGACGGTGACATAGAGACCGAACTCGGTGCCGAGGAAGAGCAGCTGCTTCTCGACGTGATCCTGGGCGATGGTCCACGCGATCTCGCGGTCGGGGAGATCGCCGCGGATCGACGCCCAGCTCCGGCCGCGATCGCTGCTGACGAGCACGTACGGAGTGAAGTCGCCCTGCTTGTGGTTGTCGAAGGTGGCGAAGACCGTGTCGGCATCGTGCTGCGACGCCTCGAGCTCGGCGACATAGGTCTTTGCGGGCACGCCGGGGAAGCTGCCCTCAACCCGCCAGGTCTGACCACCATCGGCGGTGACGTGAATCTGGCCGTCGTCGGTGCCGACGTAGATCAGACCTTCCTCGAGCGGCGACTCGGTCAACGCCACCGCGTTGCCGTAGATCGAGGTCGAAACGCTCTTGTGCACCGCGTCCGGGCCCCAGACCCTGCCCATGACCGGCAGCGCGTTGCGGTCGATGCCGCGGGAGAGATCACCGGAAACCGCCGTCCAGGTGTTGCCCCGGTCGTCGGAGCGGAAGAGCTTCTGGGCCGCGAAGTAGAGCCGGGTGTGGGAGTGCGGGCTGATGATCACCGGCGCGTCCCAGTTCCAGCGGTAGGGATCCTCACCCGGCGCCGGCTGCGGCTGGATGTCGACGATCTCACCGGTGGCGCGGTCGAAACGCGCGAGGCCGCCGTACTGCCACTGGCTGTAGACGATCTTGGGTTCCTCCGGGTCGACGACGGTCTTGAAGCCGTCGCCGAAGACGGTGACGAACCAGTCCTCGTTGGCGATCCCGCCCGGGTTGCGGGTCCTCGTCGGCCCGCCGAGGGTGGCGTTGTCCTGGGTTCCGCCGTAGATGGAGTAGAAGGGCTTGGAGTTGTCGACGGTGACGCGGTAGAACTGCATGACGGGCAGGTTCTCGGTATAGACCCAGGTGGCGCCGCGATCGAAGGTCTCGTAGACCCCGCCGTCGCAGCCGGCGATGAGGTGTCGGGAGTCCTCGGGATCGATCCACAGCGCGTGGTTGTCGACGTGCTTGAAGTTCTCCCCCACCTTGACGAAGGTCGTGCCGCCGTCGGCGGTGACCTGCATCCAGGTGTCCATGGAGTAGACCCGGTCGACCTCAACGGGGTCGCAGATGATTTCGTTGTAGTAGTCGCCGCCGGGCGCGTGATCCGAGCGCTTTTCCCAGGATTCGCCGCGGTCGGTCGAGCGGAAGAACCCGCCCTCGTCGCGGGCGGCGTCGACGACGCCGTAGACGACATCGGTGTCGGCGGGCGAGATGCACAGACCCATGCGTCCCCGGTCGACGGCGGGCAGGCCGGTCTTGATCTCGCGCCAGGTCGCGCCGCCGTCGGTGGACTTGTGGAGCCCGGACTCGGGGCCGCCGTTGATCAGCGTCCAGGTGTGGCGGCGGCGCTGGTAGGCGGTGGCGAGGACGGTGTCGGGATCGTCGGGGTGGAGGCGGACCTCGGCGATGCCGGTGTCGTCGCTGATGTGGAGCACGCGTTCCCAGGTCGCGCCGCCGTCCTTGCTGCGATAGAGCCCGCGGTCGCCGCCCGAGCGCCACAGGGGGCCCTGGGCCGAGACCCAGACGACGTCGGAGTCGCGCGGGTCGATGACGATGTTGCCGATGTGCTCGGATTCCCTGAGCCCCATGTTGGTCCAGGTCGTGCCGCCGTCGAGGCTCTTGTAGACGCCGTCGCCGAACGAAACCGAACGCTGGGAGTTGTTCTCGCCGGTGCCGACCCAGACCACGTTGGGGTTTTTCGGGTCGATGGTGACGCAGCCGATGGAGTAGGACCCCTCGCCATCGAAGACGGGCTCCCAGGTGGTGCCGGCGTTGGTCGTCCGCCAGACCCCGCCCGACGCGACCGTGACGAATCTGCGAGCGGGATCGGTGGGATCGACCGCGATGTCGGAGACCCGGCCCGAGGAGATCGCGGGTCCGATGCCGCGCAGCTCGAGACCCGACAAGGTCTCGACGGTCAACCAGTAGGCGCCATCATCGGTGGCGGCGGTCAGAGCCGCAGGAATCAGCAGCACAGCGAGCGTGAAAGAACGGGCGAGTTTCATCGTCATCCTCCTGTCGCCGGCCATGCTACCCCGTCCCCAGCCGCAAACTCACCAGGCCATGCCGCGAAATCCTGCAAAAGTACGATTTCGGCCGAAACATCGCTCGACGCGGCGGAAGGTCCGATCGAGAATGGGGGCCGTGCTTGCGAAACGCCTCAACGCTGCGTTCTGGATCTTGATGACGGTCGTGATGCCGTCTCGCCATCTCGGCGCCGAGCGGTTGGCCGTCCACACCTACACCGTGGCCGAAGGGCTCGCCGGCGATCAGGTGACGGTCATTGTCCAGGACCGGCAGGGATTCCTCTGGATCGGCACCCGGACGGGACTCTCCCGCTTCGACGGTGTGGGCTTTCGCTCCTTCGACACCCGCGATGGTCTTCCCGACGCCGGTGTCTTCGCCATCCTCGAGAGCTCCGGCGGCGACCTGTGGATCGGCACCGGAGAAGGGCTCGTCCGGATGCGGAACGAACGGGCAACCGGCGGCAGCGCCTTTGAACCCGTTGCCGGCCTCGCCGACGCCGTCGTCGCTCTGGCCGAGGATCGCGAGGGCCGACTGTGGGCCTCGTCCGCCGGCTCGCTCTACCTCTTGGACCCGACCGCCGGCGGGATCCTCGTCGAGGTGGAGACGGATCTCCCCTGGTTGCCGGACCGCGGTCGAGCCATCGCCGTCCTGGCAGCCGACAACGAAGGCGGTCTCTGGCTGGGCTCGAGCGTGGGGCTCTTCCGTCGCCTGCCCGACGGCACGGTGGTCCCCCACAAGTTCGACGGCGACGACCGACCGCAGCGGATCTACGCCCTCTTGCTCGACGCCGCAGACCGGGTCTGGGTCACCGGCCGCGCGGTCACGGTATTCAAACCCGAGCCGACGCCGGGATCGCGCACGCCGGTCACCCTCCCTCGTC
The DNA here is from genome assembly GCA_024641545.1 of Acidobacteriota bacterium. Classification (GTDB taxonomy): domain Bacteria; phylum Acidobacteriota; class Thermoanaerobaculia; order Thermoanaerobaculales; family Sulfomarinibacteraceae; genus JAHECW01. Next base: position 8,599 of record JAHECW010000128.1, on the reverse strand, counting down.
CCCGCCGGTACCCGTTCGGCGCCCATCCCGCTCTTCCGACCGATTCCGGCGTTGCCATTCGCCTGGAGACGGACGACGAATCCACCAACAACGTCGTCTTCGACCTCGATCAGGGACCCGACGGCGCGGTGTGGATGGCGAGTCACTGGGGTCTCAGCATCGTCGGCGTCGACCGCACGACAACCCACGGTCGCCGCACCGGTCTGGTCTCGAATCATCTGTCCGCCGTCCTGGTGGACGAGACCGGCAACGCCTGGATCGGCACCGATGCGCACGGCCTCATGCGCATCAACTCCACCGGCTTCACCTCCTACACCGAGGACGACGGGCTCATCGATCGCCGGGTCGCCTCGGTCACGCTGGGTCCGTCGGGAGAGGTGGTCGCGGTGACCCTCCCGCCCGAGGGCACCATCCACATCCCCGACGGCGAGCGGTTTCTGCCGCTCGGGATCCCGCTGCCGGATCTCGGCCCACTGCCCGGATGGGGCTTGAACCAGGTGACCTTCTTCGACCATGACGGCAAGCTCTGGGTCCCGACTCCGAGGGGGCTCTTCAGATTTCCACGCCTCGAGGATCTCCGCGATCTGCCGCGCCGAAGACACGAGCGTCGATTTCTGCCGGACGATGAGATCTACCGGATCTTCGAAGATTCGCGGGGCGATCTCTGGATCGGAGGGTTCGATGAAACCCGGCTCGCTCGATGGGAGCGGGCCACCGACACCATCCACCACTATGGCCCTGAACACGGCATTCCCTTCCAGGCCGGGACCGCCTTTGCCGAGGATGCCTCGGGCGCGGTGTGGATCGGGTTCTACACCGGTGGTCTGGCGCGCTGGCTGGACGGTGGATTCGAGTTCTTCGACCAGGATGACGGCGTTCCCCGGGGGATGGTGAACTGCCTGCTGCGCGACCACCGGGGCCGGATCTGGGTCGGGGCCCATACCGACGGGCTCGCCGTCGTCGACGAGCCGACGGCGGCGGTCCCGGGTTGGCGTCGTTTCACCGTTTCCGACGGTCTCGCCAGCGACGGTATCTTCAGCCTCGCGGAGGACGGGTACGGGAGGATCTACGCGGGCTCGCTCAAGGGGGTGGATCGACTCGACCCGGATACCGGCAGGGTCGAACACTTCGACACCTCAACCGGTCTGGTCAACAACCTGGTCGTCGGCGCCGTCACCTCGCCGGGCGGCGATCTCTGGTTCGCCACCGCCGGCGGCGTCAATCGCTATCTCCCATCGGACGACGTCCACCCCGATCCCCCCGCGGTCTTCATCGATCGCGTCACCATCGACGGCGCAGATCTCACCGTGCCTTTGCGGGGCGTCGAGTCGGTACCCCGGATCGCGCTGCCGTCCCGCACCGAGATCGTCGAGATCGGTTTCGCGGCCGTCGATCTGACACCGGGCTCACACCTGGATTTCGAGATCTCGGTCGGTCCGGGCCGCGATACCTGGTCGCCGGTCGGGACAAAGCGCTTCGTTCGCCTGGCCGGTCTCGCGCCGGGCCACCACAACATCGCGCTCCGCGCCCGTCTCCCCAATGGAGCGGTGGGACCGGCGGCCTTCGTCGATCTCGGGATCGCGGCACCGCTGTGGCGGCGATGGTGGTTCCTCGCCGCCATCGTCGCGATCATCGCCGTGGCAGGGTGGCTCATCCAACGACTGCGCATCCAGCGGCTCAAAGCGCTGCACCGGGTTCGGAGCCGGATCGCCGCCGACCTGCACGACGAAATGGGTCTGTCGCTGGCGAGGGTCGCCATCCTCGCCGATGTCGCCGGGCGAACCACCGAGAACCCGACCACCGCCGGGACTCTCGAGGAGATCGGAGGCACCGCCCGCGATCTCGTCGACGCCGCCTCCGACATGGCGTGGGCCCTCGACCCGCGGCACGACACGGTGGCCGCGCTCGCGGCGCGGCTGCGACGCACCGCGGGAGAGGTCGCCGAGGGTTTCAACGCCGCATTCGAGCTCAGAGCCGACCCCCTCGACGGCGTCGCCATGGCATCGGAGACTCGCCGGCACCTCTTCCTGGTCCTCAAGGAGGCGATCCGCAACGCCTGCCGACACGGCCGGTCGAGTCGGATCATTCTGAGCATCCGGCGCCGTCCCTCGAGCCTGGCCATCACCCTCCAGGACGACGGCGTCGGCTTCGACCCCGACGCCCAGTCGGACGGGCAGGGTCTGGCCAGCATGAAACGGCGGGCGATCGAAATGGGGGCGGAGCTCAACATCGACTCGACCCCCGGACGCGGGTCGACGATTCACCTCGAGATCCCCTTGCCGGCTCGCGCATGAACATGCGCTGCACAACCCGGTCCCGACGGACCATGATGGTGACCGGAGGATGCCGATGAACGATGACGCCGCACTCGCCGTCGCCCTGGTCGAAGACGACCGGCGGTTTCGTGGCGTCCTGCAGATGCTCATCGAGAGCACGCCGGGCTTCGAGCTCGCCTTCGCCGCCGGGTCGGTGGAAGAGGCGCTGCGGATCGCAGCGATCCACCAACCGAGGGTCATCCTCCTCGACATCCACCTGCCGGGGATGTCCGGGATCGAAGGGGTCGAGCCCATCCGCGGACGATTCCCCGATGCGGTGGTCCTGATGCTCACCGTCTTCGAGGACGAGGACCGCATCTTCGAGGCACTGTGCAACGGCGCCAACGGCTATCTGCTCAAGAAGACCGCACCGGCGCGGCTGCTCGAGTACGTACGGGAGGCCGCCACCGGCGGGGCGCCGATGTCCCCCGAGATCGCCGCCAAGGTGGTGCGGCTCTTCGCCCAGCTGCCGAAGAAGGTCGCCCTCGCCGAGCACCTGACGCCCCAGGAAACCGCCTTCCTCAAGCTCCTCGCCGAGGGCCACAGCTACGCCTCGGCGGCCGATGAGCTCGGGGTCAGCGTCAACACCGTGCGCAACTACGTGCGCTCGATCTACGACAAGCTCCACGTCCACTCCAAATCCGAAGCCGTGTCCAAGGCCATGCGCGCCGGCCTGATCTAAGGAGAAAAAATGCGTCCGACCCTGCTCCTGACAGCCATGGCGACCGCCATCGCCGCCTCTTCGATCCCCTGCCCCGCTCAGGTCCAGACGCCCGCCCACCCCGTTGAGTCCCACGTGATGGTCGAGAAGATGTGGACCGCCGAGCCGTCGCCGGCCGAAATGCGGGCCGGGATCGAAGCGGCGCTCGCGATCCCGAACTGGCGGCTTCGCAGCCCCGAGAAGAGCGCCACCCAGTGGTCCAGGGTGAGCGGCACGATCATCGACCCCACCCCCGGCGTCGAGCACGACAAGGCCGGCCGGGTGCGCTGCGCGGCCTGGGCGTGGCACAACGGGCTCGCCGAGACGACCCTCTGGGTCGGCGCCTCCTCCGGCGGGCTCTACTTCCTCGGCCGCAACCCCATGATCCCGGCATGGCGACTCTGGGTACCGGTCAGCAAGACCCTGCCGGGCTCGCCGACGGTGGGCGCGTTTCTGGTCCGCGCCGGCAACTCGAATCGGATCCTCGTCGGCACCGGCGACTGGGGACGCTCCGGCGACGGAGGCACCGGTCTGTACCGCACCGACGACGGCGGCGCCAGTTGGACCCGGATCAGCCTCAATCCGGAACCCTCGCACTTCTTCAAGCTGATCACCGATCCATCGGACACGACCGGTCAACGAGTTCTCGCCGCCACATCAGAGGGAGTCTTCATCTCCTCCGATTTCGGTCTGAGCTGGGACCACGCCTACGACGGACCGACCGGCAACGGCGTCACGGACATCGTCAGGGCGTCGGCGTCCTCCGACTGGATCCTCGGCGTGCCCGGGACCGGTGTCGTGCACTGCAGCATCCTGACGACGCTGTTTCACGTCTGCACCGCGGGGGCCGGGATCGGCGGCGAGATCAGCCGGGTCTCGGTCGCAGTCTCGCCCGCCAACCCCTCCTGGGTCTTCGCCCTCGTCACCGGACCGCCACGCCTGCTCAACGGCATTTACCGTTCCGCCAACGGCGGCGTCGGTTTCGTCAACATGGATCCGCGCGCCACGACCGACCCCATCGCCTGGAACGAAGGCCACCACACCCACGCCATCGCCGTCGACCCGGCCAGCTCCAACCGGGTGATAGTCGGTCTCGCCGCCGCCCAGATGACCCTCAACGCGACCGCCGCGAACCCCAGCGACATCTGTTGGCGCCGCAACGTCGGCGTCACCGGCTCGGGCTGCGACACCACCGGGCTCGACGCCGGTCACGTCGACCAGACCTCGATGGCCTTCATCCCCCAGAGCGTCACCCCCGGCAACACCGAGGTCCTGATCACCAACGACGGCGGCATCTACACCTACGACTGGTCCTCCGGCACCCACGACGACCGCTTCAACGAGTGGGGGCTCAACGTCTCGCAGACCTACAACCCGCCGACCTTCGACCTCTCGATGAACAACCCGGACCGGGCGCTCGCGGGTCTCCAGGACAACGGCGTCCTGCGCATCGACCGCGCCTCGACGACCGACGGCTACCGCCATCTCTTCGGCGGCGACGGCGGCATGGTCAGCATCCAACCCGGCAACGACGAACGCTTTGCCGTGACGAGCGGTTTCACGTACCACCGCTACTTCTGGTGGGACGGCGGACCGCAAGTGGGGCTGGACGCCAACCTGGCCGGCGGCGGGACCCCGACCATGGTCCACAATCACTTCGACCTCCTGCCCGTCGTCTTCACCCACTCGGGCCGCTATCTCTACTGGCGCTGGTCCTGGGAGGGCGACGCCGTCGACTGGCGCTACGTCAACCCCAACCACCCCCTCCCCGCGGGGATCGACGTTCTGAGCGTCGAAACCGGGAGCATCGACCCCCTCGTCATCTACATCACCGATTGGAACTCGGCCAGCAACGGCGCCGCGCTTTATGTCATGGAGGAGGGTGCCACGGGAACCCTCGGCGACATGAACTGGGAGGACCGCACCCCGAGCGGGCCCTTCGTGCCGAGCGAGCCCGCCGGCGGCTGGGTCTTCGCCGATCGTTCGTCCCAGCACGGTTCCTATGTCACCTTCACCACGGGGGGCCACCGACCGTCCCGAGTCTTCCTCAGCACAAACAGGGGCAACGGCTGGTGGGACGTCACCGGGGACCTCGCCCAGAACCTCCCGGATGTGAACTACTGGCAGCTCCTGGTTCATCCCATGGATCACCGCCAGCTCTTCCTCGCCACCGAGGTCGGGCTCTTCCGGTCCGACGACAGCGGCCGGCACTGGTACCGCTACATGACCGGGTTGCCGGACGTGGTCAAGGTCCGGGGCCTGCAGATCCACTCCACCGGACCCGACGACACCGAGCTCATCATCGCCACCTGGGGCCACGGTTTCTGGGAGCGTTCGATCGAATTTCAGGACCTGCTCTTCACCGACGGCTTCGAGACCGGGTCCACCGGCCAGTGGGACCAGGTTGTCGGCGGCGCGCTTTGAGCCCCTGAGCACACCTTTGCCGGCGATGCGTTCGGCGATCACCGCGAGCTGCCGTGATCGCCGGAGCATTTGCGCGACCCTCCTTTGTGGGGTAGCGTAGGAGGGCTACGAGCAGCGGCACAGACAGGGGGATCGACAGGGTGAGCGACACCACGGCGGCGGGTGCACCAACCCGGAAGTTCGGCACGTTCCTCGGGGTCTACACCCCCAGCGTACTGACCATCCTCGGTCTGATCATGTACCTCCGCTTCGGCTGGGTGGTGGGCAACGTCGGTCTGCCTCTGACTCTCTTCATCGTCGTGCTGGCCACCTCGATCACCGCCATCACCGCGCTCAGCGCGTCGGCGGTGGCGACCAACATGCGGGTCGGGGTCGGCGGCGAGTACTACATGATCTCGCGCTCGCTCGGTCTCGAGCTCGGCGGCGCCATCGGGATTCCGCTCTTTCTCTGCCGGACCCTCAGCATCACCTTCTACAGCTTCGGTCTCTCCGAGTCGATCCTGGCCTTCTGGCCGGCGTCGTGGGGCCCGATCCCGCCGGCGACGACCCAGCTCCTCACCGCCGGACTGATCATCTGCATCGTCGCGATCTCCGGACACAGCGCGGAGGTTGCCCTCAAGCTCCAGATCCCGATCATGGTCGCGGTCGGACTGTCCATCGTCGCGCTCGCCGCCGGCGTCGCGTCCGGCGGGATCACGGCGCCCGAGATGACGCCGACCTACCGCACCGCACCCGCCGGCTTCTGGTACGTTTTCGCGGTCTTCTTCCCCGCCGTCACCGGTTTCACCGCCGGCATCGGGATGTCCGGCGACCTCCGCGACCCCCGCAAGTCGATCCCCAAGGGCACCCTGCTCGCGGTGATGACCGGCGCACTCATCTACCTCACCGTCCCGGTGCTGCTCGCGGTGACCTCGCAGGTCGCCCCCGAAGAGCTCGCCGAACCGGGGATCATCTGGGTCAAGATCGCGGTCCTCGGCGCGTGGCTCGTCTTCCCCGGCGTCTGGGGCGCCATCCTCTCGTCGGCGTTCGGCAGCGCCCTCGGCGGGCCCCGCGTGCTTCAGTCGCTTTCCCGCGACGGCCTCACCCCCGCCCTGTTCGCGCGGACCTCGGCGACCGGTCAGCCGACCATCGCGACCTGGGTGTCCGGAGCCATCGCCGTGACCGCGGTCGCCCTCGGGGGCCTGAACGCCGTCGCCCAGTTCGTCACGATCCTGTTCCTGACCCTCTATGTCACCATCAATCTCGCCGCCGCCCTCGAAAACCTGGTCGGCGACCCCTCCTTCCGGCCCACCATCAAGGTGCCCTGGTGGGTCTCGGCGATCGGTTCCTTCGGCGCCATCGCGGTGATGTTCCTCATCAGTCCGATCGCCTGCGTCGCCGCGGTGGTGCTCGAGTTCGGGCTCTACCTCGCCATCCGACGCCGCGTGCTTCGCCGGGAGTGGGGCGACGTTCGCGCCGGGATGTGGATCACGGTGGCGCGCTTCGCGCTGCTCAAGCTGCGCGAGAACCGGACCGACCCGCGCAACTGGCGGCCGCACATCCTGCTCCTGGCCGGCGACACCGGCAAACGGATCAACCTCGTCCGGCTGGCGAGCTGGTTCAACCAGGATCGCGGGATCATCACCGCGTGCCGCCTCGTCACCGGTGATCTCCAGGACGGAACCATCGATATCGACCGGATCCAGGCCGAGATGGAGTCCGAGGTCGACGAGGCCGGACTGACCGCGTTCTGCGAGGCCCACGTGGTGACGGATTTCGAGACCGGGGTGCTCGGCATCGCCCAGGCGAGCGGGGTCGGCGAGCTCCAGGCCAACACGGTGATGTTCGGCTGGGCCAAGGAGCGCGACCGCCGCGCCTCGCAGCTCCGTCTCATGCGGGCGCTGGCCAATGCCGGCAAGAGCACCGTCATCTGCCGCATCAACTGGGCGCACGAGCCCGGTCAGCAGAAGCGCATCGATCTGTGGTGGGGCGGCCTCCAGAACAACGGCGATCTGATGCTGCTCCTCGCCCACCTGCTGCGGCTCAACCCCGAGTGGTCGGACGCCCGCCTGACGATTCGCTCCATCGCCCGCAGCGAGGCCGAGCTCGAGAATCAGCGCACCGGTCTCGCCGAGCTCATCGCCGAGACCCGGATCGAAGCCCACACCCAGGTGATCCACGAACCCGACCACGACCGCGATGTCGCCGAGATCCTGCACGAGCGCAGCGCGCGGGCCGATGTCGTCTTCCTCGGCCTGATGATGCCGCCCTACGGCGAGGAGGTGCGCTACGCCGAGCGCCTCGAGCAGCTCGCCGAGGGCTTCAAGACCACCATCTTCGTCCGCAATGCCGGCCGTTTCGCCGGCGATCTGCTGTAGGCGGAGACATCACAACCACGAAGACACAAAAACACCAAGAAGGACACAGAGACGACGGAATCCGTCGGCAAACGGCCGACGGATTCCGTCTCTTGGTGTATCCCTTCGTGTCTTGGTGGTTGTGACGGCGAGATCGAGCTATCGCCCGATACTATGACCGGTCGATCAGCTGGAGATCGAAGTCCTCGAGGGAGCGGAGTTTGATGTCGGCGCGGTCGAAGCGGGGATCGTCGAAGTCCGCGGCGGCCGGGACGGCGATCACGAAGAGTCCGGCTGCGTGAGCGGCCTCAACCCCGGCCGCCGAGTCCTCGAAGGCGCAGCACTGGGCGGCCGTCAGACCGAGGCGCCGGATGGTCGTCAGGTAGACCGCGGGATCCGGTTTTCCGCGCTCTTCATCGACGCCGCTGCAGGTGAACTCGAAGACGTCCTCCAGACCCAGGGTCGCGAGAACCACAGCGATGAGCTCGTGCGATGACGAGGACGCGAGGGCGAGACGAAGCCCGGCGCCGGTCAGAGCATCGATGGCGCGCCGGACGCCGGGCATGGCGCGGCCGCGCTCGGCGATGAGTTCGGTCACCCGCGCATCGAGATTTCGGTGCACCTCGGTTCGGCTCGACCCGCTCCACGGCCGGCGGGCGAACCAATAGCCGACAACTTCGTCCGATCGCAGACCCGTCGTCTGCCGGCACTCGGCGTCGGTGAGCTCGAGGCCGACCCGCGCAAAGGTTTCCCGCTCGCCGAGCCGCCAGAGCGGCTCCGAGTCGATGATGAGCCCGTCCATGTCGAAGATCGCCGCCTTCATG
>JAHECW010000127.1 GCA_024641545.1 Acidobacteriota bacterium | reverse complement strand
TGCGTCTCCACGGACCGTCGAGGATGAACTTCCCGGCGTCGTCGAGCGTCCTGACGCCCTTGTCGCCGATGTTGGCCAGAAACGAAGGCTCGTTCACCAAACCGAGGATGAACCCGGCGTCATCGACCGTGAGTTCGCGGAGTTTCAGTCGAGGGGTTTCAACGATCATCACCACCATCCCTTTCTTGCGGCCCGAGCCACTCTGCCAGTTGCCGGGTGACCTCGGGGCTGCCGAGCAACCCCAGGTGGTTGGTTTCGTATTCGATCCGCTGCGACGCTTCGGGAAACGCCAGGCACCGCCGTGGATCGTCGTGCCGGCCGAGGGCGCTGTACAGCGGCACCAGGCCGTCGCCGACGAGGTGGTCGGCCAACGGACCGCGTCCGGCCGCGGTGGTTGCAGCGATGGTGTAGCAGTCCACCCCCTCGGGCAGGGGCACCAACCGACGACGGTCGGGTCGGCGGTGAAAGCGGTCGTGACCCTGCCAGTCCTCGTCCAGGAGATGACCGAAACGGAGATCGGTGATGCCCGCGCTCCGCACCCGGCCGAGCTCGGCGAAAGGTGCGGTGTAGGGCGTGGCGGCGAGGATCGTATCGACCCAGTTGCCGGCTTTTTCCAACGGGGCGCCGTGGTGCGGTGTGCCGAGAAACACGATCTTCTTGAGGTGATCCGGCCAGCGGAGGTTGGCCTCCCCGGCGAGATGAACGGCGCTGCGGATCACGAGGCCGCCCAGGCTGTGGGCCACGACCGCGAGCTCTTCGATGGGCGTCGGCCACGCGGCCGCGAGGGCCTCGAGCAGCAGGGAGAGCCTGTTCCCGTTTTCGGAGATGTGCAGACCCGAGTTGTAGCGCAGGTGGATCGGGGTGTATCCGAAAGCCGAGGCCAGCGCCTCTCCATGGTCGACCACCTCGTCTTCGCGCCGCCGCCGCCACTGGTGGTCGGTCATACACAGCCCGTGGATCAGCAACAGTACCTTGCCGGTGGCGCCGGGTATCCGGAGCGGGAGGTTCGAATCCAGTGCCTCGCCGCGGTAGCGAAGGGTCATGGGGATCGCGAACGGGTTGCCGTCGGCGGCCAGGCGGTCGCCCATCACACCGTTGAGCGCCGCGAGAACCGCCTCGCGCCGGGGCGTTTCGGCGTCGGCTGCGGCGTTCGATCCGATCACCGGTTCGAGTCCGGCCAGGACCGCGTCCACGCCGGTGCCGACGAGCCTGGTGACGCCGCGAACCGAGCGGTAGACCAGACCGGTGATGCCCCGGGTCCGGCCCTTCTCAGCGCCGCCTGGAACGCCCATGGTGCTCCACACCGACTGATGAACGCCTTCGACGATCCCGGTCACGCCTTCGGTGGCCTGGGCGGCCAACCGCGCGATGCCCCGGATGTCCGAGGCGCGAAGGCGGGTGAGCGGGTACCTGGATCGCACGGACGGAGGGTAACACCTAGCGCTGTTTCTTGAGGTCGTCCAGGAGCAGTTTCGTCATGGCGGTGAGCTCGGGGGTCGGCGCCGCGGTCACGAGGGGCTCGAGGATCGCGATGGCGGCGTCGAAGTCGCCGCCGTTGACCATGTCGACGGCTTCGTTGTAGTGCTCTTGGAAATCCCGATAGGCGTGGAGCTTGGCGAGGAACCGGCGGATCTGATCGGCCTGGATCTGATCGGGCGCCCGGGCCACCAACGGTTCGAGGATCTCGATGGCGGCTTCGATCTCGCCCGAGTTGGCCAGCGCCTGCGCTCTTTCGGCTTCATCCCTGAACGAGACAAAATCGCGGGTCTGGACGAGCAGCGCCCGGGCGGTGGCGGATTGACCCTCGGATGGCGCGTCATCGACAAGGCCCTCGAGGAGGGTGATGGCCGCCGCGGTGCTGCCGGTGTTGATCAGGCTCACCGCCTCGTTGTAGCGATCGGTGAACTCCCGCCGTTCGGCGGAGTTCCGCGCCTCCCGGGCGGCCAGCTCGGCCGCGTCGCCGACCGATCCGCCCGCGTCGGCCTGCTCGATCCGAAGCAGGGTGTCGGCGCGGCTGGCCTCGAGATTGTCCGCCAGCTGCTTGGCGGCGCGCACCATGTCCTCGTCGACCCCGGCGGCCTTCATGCGGGCGACCACGTTCCGCGCATCTTCGAGACGGTCCCTGCGGACATGGAGGAGAACCAGGTTATAACCCACATCGCCGCGTTTGGGCAGCAGTAGATGGGCCTGCTCCATGGCCTTGATTCCGAAATCATCGGGCTCACTGTCCCAACTGTAGGTGGTACCGAGCATTGACCAGGCTTCGGCGAAGCTCGGTCGGAGGTAGGCGGCGCGCCGCAGCGACGCGCGGATTCGATCCACGAGCTCGTCTTGTTGCTCGGCGGCCCCCGCTTTTTGGTGCCGCTCGAAGAGCGCGTTGCCGAGGAGAAAATTGGCCATGAAGTCGTCGGGCGCCAGTTCGGCCGCCCGTTCATACCGGGCGAGGGCGGCGTCGGAGCGGCCGGCGAGCTCGTCGATCCGGCCGAGTCCGGCGATGGCGGGACCGAAGTTCTGGTCGATTTCGAGGGCGGCGTTGAAGTGACTGGCCGCAAATTCCAGGCGATCGGGTCCGAGAGCGGTGAGGAGGTTTCCCAGTCGGCAAAGAACATCCGGATAGGCCATCTCGGTCACCGTCGAGGTGGCGGAGATCTCCGAGCTCAGAGGCATCTTCGAGTAGGAGAACGTGCTGCCGCGGACATAGCGGTTGAGCTCCTTCTCGATCTCCTTGTAGGTTCCCCCCATGGCCTGCCGGAACCCCTGTTCTTTGTCAACGCCCTGTTGCAACAGCCTGGAATAGGAGGTGGCGCGATTCTCGCCGTCGGACGACCCCATCACCAGCATGTGGGTCAGGGCCCACGACTGGGCGTAGAAGACCCCACGGCGGTGGCCCTCGTTGTAGTCCGGGGAGTCCCGATCCATCGAGATCAGGTCGGCAAGAGGGATCAGAGGGTTGTTGCGAAGCCAGATCAGGTGGTTCCCGATGGGATAGCCGATGCTGGCCACGCCGTCTTCGATATCGAAGGTCGAATAGAGCTCGGCGAGACCCTCGTTCATCCACAACGGCAGCTCGGGCTGGTTGGTGCTCAGGACATAGTGGATGTACTCGTGATAGATGGTTGACGAGACATCGGTGCTGTACTGATGGCCGAGGATAGCGGCGTTGTTGGCGTATCGGTCGGCGCTGAAGTACCCGGCGATCTCTTTCGCCTTGCCCTCATAGAGCAGACCGTAGGGCTCGAAGGACCGGACATCGTCAAAGACAAAGATGTAGGTCGGCACCGGCGATGAGAAGTTCATGCCGCCGAAAAGACCGCGGAGAACGGCCCTCAGTTGCTCGAGGTTGTCGCCGGACCGTTTGGTCATTTTTTCGTTGGCGTTGGAGAAGATCGTGAAGTTGGGGGTCCTGACCTCGATCCACCGGTCCTTGGGTTTCGGCAGCTTCGCTTCGGCGGCGTCGGCTGGTGAGGAGAAAACCAGAACAATCGCCGCTGCGAGCACGGCGCCGGTGAGGATCGACCCGAACCTGTTCACACACTCAAGTGTCTCACGGCGCGAGGACGGGCTGCGGACACCGGGAGCCGAGGGTCGAGGCCCCGGGTCGAAAGGCAGCGGCGTCTTGTAGAATTGTCGCGCGCGAACTCCAGTGGTCGCAGTAGGATAGGGGTATGGGAGAAAGGCGCGGCCGATGAACCGGGCGGCCTTCTGGCTCGCCGGCGCGTTTCTGGCGATGACCGGCTCCGTCGAGGCGCTGGAAACCGACCAGTATTGGGCCTGGGGGCGGCCGCTCGCGGACTCCACCGATGCAGTCAACGCGCGGTTCAACCTCGAGCTCGAACGGGCCATCGCGAGCTTCCCCGCTGCCCGGCCGGCAACGAGCTGCGGTGAGATCGTCGAGGCCTATCGCAGCCGGCTGCGGTTCCTCCTGCTCCACGATATCCAGATCTGGGCATGGAACACCGAGTGGGTGGCGCGGATCCCCGACGGCGGGGGCGAGCAACGAGAGTACCGAGCGACCAATCTCTACTCCAATCACCCCCTGATCGACACCGGAACCTGGATGCCCTACACCCCGACCATCGAGGTCGGAGGGGTGCGCTTCGGCACCGACAAGCTGGGACATCTCGTGTCGTCCGGCTGGAACCACTACGCCAGCTACCGAAAGCGGATCGAGCACGGCGAGTCGCCCGAACAGGCTCAACGCAGCGCTGTCCAGAGGGGTTTCATCGAGGAGAGCCTGATCCTCGGGAACCTCGCCTCCGGAATCCAGTCCATTGCCGATCTCGAGGCCAATTTCGCGGGGGTGTTCTTCTACCGTGACCTGTGCGATGCGGAGGATCCGATCCTGGCCCTCGACGGTGGGACGTGGACCATCGTCCGTCCGGTGGACCTGCGCGACTATGTCACCCCGCGATGGGACGAGTCCTTCCAGCCGTCGGTGTACAGCCCGAACCGCTGGCGCAAGGTCCGGCCGGTGCTCGAGGGATACTGCGACCGGCTCGATGATCCCCGGGTCGTGGCCATGTGGCGCCGATACCGCGAGCTCGACGCGGAATCGCTGGTCGGCAGAATCGTGGCGGAGAAGGTGGCTGCGGGCACGCTCGCGGATCCCTCCCGGTTCGGCATCGAGGCGGTCTGCGGCGCAACCGTTCCGAACGACGACCGGGCGGCCGGGCCCGCGGCGCCGCCGCGAGAACCGGACGACTCGACGGCGGTAAAGGAGGCGATCCTCGCGGAGGAGCGCGACCGACGCCGGCTGGCGCTGGGGCTCGGCGGGCTCCACCTCAGCTATCCGCAGGTGATCTCCGCCTCGGTGGCGGTCCTCTTCAGCTCGCAGCCGACGACCTACGATTGCCGGACACCGTGCGACTTCCGCGGTCCCTTCGTCGAGCTCGAACCGGGTCTCGGCGGCGGCAGGCTGAGCATCGGTTGGACCCGGCTGGTAGGCTCGACGAATCGAAGCGGTTCGTTTCTCGGCGCGGTCTTCATGGGCGCCGCCTACAAGCTGACGATCCTGCGAACGTGGGGCGATGCCGGGTGGGTTCCGGGGAACCGCACCTACGCCGGTTTCGAGCTCGGTGTGCCGGTGGCGCAGGCGAACCTCGGGGTCGGACTGCTCTACCGCGTGGACAGTGGCGACGGACGGAAGTGGACCATCACCGGCAGCGTCGGGTGGGGGTTCTGAACGATGAGGGAGCGCCCGCCCGCCGTCGCGCGGGGCGGCAACCCGGCGGACCTGGTTTCCTTTTTTATCCGGCCATCCGCCGATGCGGAGCACGTGGATGAGTGGAATTCGGGGGAGGCTTTTCAGGTCAGGCTCAGCACCCGACGAAAGCCGTGGCGGACCCGCGGCCACTCCTGGGCGAACCAGGGCGTGAAGACCTCGGGTTGTTCCCGGAACTCGCGATCGAGCTCGTCCGCCGCAATCCATCGCACCGCGGCGATCTCGGTCGCGTTCGGCCGCGGCGGTTCATCACACCGGCCGAGATAGACCGAACAGAGCTCGTTCTCCGACCCGAGATCGAGGTACCGCGCCTGGTACTGGAAGGTGAACAGGTGCGCGACGTCACTCGTCATCCCGAGCTCTTCGGCCAGCCGCCGCTCGGCGGCTACCTCCAGGGTCTCGCCGCGGCGCGGGTGGCTGCAGCAGGAGTTCGACCAGAAAAGCGGCCACAATCGCTTTTCGGAACTCCGTTGCTGCAGGAGCAACTCTCCCGCGGAGTTGAAGATGAAGAGCGAGAAGGCGAGGTGGAGCACACCGTCACCGTCGTGGGCCTCGCCCTTGTTGAGGTGGCCGATCTCACGACCGTGCTCATCAACGAGGATGAGCGGTTCCTCTTCGCTCGAGACCACCTCGTGGGTTCCGCGGATCGCGGCTTCAGCCAATGCGGACCTCCATGGCCTGGTAGCCGGCGCTGTTCATGGCTCTGATCACCGATCCGGCGGTGTCCGGGCACAGGGCGATCATCGAACCGCCGCCGCCGCCGCCGGTGAGCTTGGCGCCGAGAGCGCCGTTTTCGCGCGCGATCTGGATCAACTCCTCGAGCTCCCAGCTCGAGACCTGGAGCCCGTTGAGCAGGCCTTGGCAGACGTTCATCAGCTCGCCGAGACGCTCGAGATCATCCTGCTTGAGCGCCTCGATGGCCTGGAAAGTCACGGCGTCGATACCGCGGAAGACGGTGTCGTAGACATCGGGGTTCCGGTCGCGGCCGCTGCGGACCCGGGCCACCATCTTGGCGGTCAGACCCTCGACACCGGTCATGCCGATCACGAAGGTGATGGGCCGGGAGAGCTCGAGTGGTTTGATCACCGGGGGATCGGCCTTGCGGTAGATCAGCGGTTTGCCGAAGGTGGCGACGGTGTTGTCGATGCCCGACGGCGTTCCGTGGGCGACGCACTCGCATTCGTAGGCCAGGGCGTTGACCTGATCATCGCTGAGGTCGAGCTTGAAGTGGCGGTCGATGGCGCGGATGATGGCGACCGCAACCGCGGCCGAGCCGCCGAGGCCCATGGCGCGCGGGATCTCGGAGAAGACCTCGATCCGCATCGGTCGGTCGGCAAGGCCGAGCTCCCGGAGAATCAAGGCCGCGGGAACCTCGAAGGACAGCTGCTTCTGGGGGTTCGACCGCAGGCGCTGCTCGACGCCCCATCGCGGGATCACGAGCCAGACACCGTCATCCTCGTCAACGACCCGCGCCCGCACCGCGAGCGGAATCGGAGCGGCAATGGCGCGGCTGCCATAGACCACCGCATGCTCGCCGAAGAGAATGATCTTGCCGTTGCCGGCGGCCATCTCGCCGCGCTCTTCGGGTTTGATTCCGTGGCCCATCCGGCGTCTGGCTTTGGTGACCAGCTCTTCGGCCTTCCAGATCTTGATCTCGCCCGACTCGACAAGCTCCTCGACAACCGAATCGAAGATCTCGGGGGTGGCGCCGGCTGCGGTGGCGACGCTCCGGGCGTGGAGCGTCATGTGGCCGCGCTGGATGCCGTCGGTGACGAGGGCACGCAGGGCGGAAAAATTCTGTGCCAGGCCGACGGCGGCCATGACCTCGGCGAGCTCACGTGAAGAGTCGACCCGGACGAGTTTGAGGTTCATGCTGACCGACGGGTTGGACTGAAGCGGACCGCCGACGATGCCGACCCGAAGCGGCAGTTCGATCTCGCCGACAAGGGCGCCGTCATCGCCCCGAGACCAGCGCGACAGCGAGGTGTAGTGGGCGCCGCGGGCGGCGAAGGCGTGGGCGCCGGCCTCGACCGCGCGCCAGTCGTTGCCGGTGGCCAGGGCCACCGCGTCGATCCCGTTCATGATCCCCTTGTTGTGGGTCGCCGCCCGGTAGGGGTCGACGGCGGCAAACTGACTCGCGATGATGATGCCGTCGCGCACCTGGTCGCCGTCGTGGTTTCGCGTTTTGAGGTTCTCGGCCGGGATCCTCACCGATGCACGGACCAGGGAGCGATCGGCGAGATTCGACAGAATGCGGAGAAACACCTTGCCGCCGGTGAGACTCTCGACAAAAGAGGCAACCCCTTCGCACATGGTGTTCACGAGGTTGGCGCCCATGGCGTCGCGGGTGTCGACGAGGAGATGGACCACCAGCATCTCCGATGTGTCGGGGGTGGCGGGATGGAGGATGACCTCGAGATCAACGGCGCCGCCGCCCCGGGCCACCATTCGGGGGTGGAGGCCGTTGGCGAGATTGATCACCTCGTCCTTGCGCCTCTCGAGAATCTGGCGGGCCTTGGTCGGGTGGGGGACATCCACGAGTTGAATCTGGCCGATGAGGATCGGATCGGAGCTCGAGGTGGTGAAGCCTCCGGAAAGTCGCGCGGTCTTTGCGGCGAAGCTGAGAGCGGCCACGATGGACGGTTCTTCCACCGCGAGCGGGACGACGTGGTCCTTTCCGTTGATCAGGAAGTTGAGCCCGAGGCCGACGGGGATGCCCATGACCCCGATGACGTTTTCGATCATGGTGTCGGCGTCGTTGATGTCGAGGAGAGTGGCGCCGTTGACCAGAGCCTGGTAATCCTGTGAGGTGAGCAGACCCCGGTCGCGGACGGTCCGGACGCGCTCCTGAACCGAGAGTTTGTGGAACGATGAGAAGGCGGAGCTGGTCACGGTGTCGTAGGTCCCTTCCGGATCTTGATGGGTGCCGCCCCGTAGGAACTCCGTGGGAGCCCCGGAATTGCGGTGTTGAAGGGCGTCATCGGCCCGCGATCGTTGCAGGCCGGCGCGTTTGCGCCGGCAGCTGCCTCGGCTTCGGGCTTCTGCGCACCCATCCCGAACAAGAACCGTGGATTCGGGCTATTTATTCTCGGCCGGGGCCCGTCTCTCCCGCATCCCTCGGTTCCGCGACGAGCGAGGTTGGTTCTATCACGAAAGACCACCGTTCGCCATCTCCTGCCCCGAATTGCGACGGATGCCTGCCTGCCGGCCCCCGCCCCCTCTGATTTCGGTTCGATCGAAGGGGCTGCAGAGAGCCGCACGACAATGCCGTGTAGAATCCGAACCGAATCACGGTCATGGAGGATCTCAGACATGGATTTCACCGACAAGAGAGTATTGATCACCGGCGGATCGCGCGGGATCGGTCGCGCCTGCGCCATCGGCTTTGCCGAGCGCGGTGCTCGGGTGGCGGTCAACTACCGCTCAAACGCTTCGGCGGCGACGTCGACCGTCGGCGAGCTGGCGGGCACGGGGCATGTGATGCTGCAGGCCGATGTCACCGATCCGGTGGCGGTGGAGAAGCTCGTGGCGGCGGCGGTCGAGGCTCTCGGCGGTCTCGACATCGTCGTCAACAACGCCGGTATCTGGGTTGATCACTTCCTCGAAGAGGTCGACTACGATGAGTGGCAGGACGCATGGAGCAGGGTCCTGCGTGCAAACCTCATCGGCCCGGCCAACGTCAGCTACTGCGCCGCCCGGCACATGATCAAGCACGGCGGCGGCAAGATCGTCAACGTCTCGTCGCGGGGCTCTTTCCGCGGCGAGCCCGACGGCCCGGCCTACGGCGCCAGCAAGGCCGGGCTCAACTCCATGAGCCAATCGCTCGCCAAACGGCTCGCGCCGCACGGCATCACCGTCGGCGTGGTCGCCCCGGGCTTTGTCGACACCGACATGGCGGCCCGCTACCTCGACACCCCGATGGCCGCGGAGATCAGGGCCCAGAGCCCGTTCAACCGGGTCGCCAAGCCCGAGGAGGTCGCGGCCGCGGTCTTCTTCCTCGCCTCCGAGGGTTCGGAGTTCTCCACCGGCGCGATCATCGATGTCAACGGGGCGTCGTATCTGAGGACCTGAGCTCATCGGTTGAGCTGACTGGAGCGAGCGCATGCAGGTGCGGACCTATCGGAAGATCCACCGATGGCTGGGGATCGTCGTCGGAATCCAGTTGCTTCTCTGGACCGGGAGCGGTCTCTTTTTCGCGCTCAATCCGATCGAGAAGGTGCGCGGGGAGAGCGAGCAGGCGGAGGCGGGCTTCCTGGCCGCAGAACTGAGCCTCGCGTCGCCCGCTGCGGCGCTCGAGGAACTGCGCCGGACAGAGGGCGAGATCGACGTCATGTCGGTCGTGCTGCGGCCCCATCTCGACCGATCGGTCTACGAGATCGGCTACCGCATGGACGGGACCGAGCGATGGGCGCTCGCCGACGCCTCGACCGGGCGGCTCCGCGAGTCCGTCGGTCGTGAAGAGGCGGTCGAGATCGCCACCGCCGACTTTTCGGCTCCGGCCAAGATCGCAGCCGTTGAACGCCTCACGGTGACCGAACCGGACTCCGAGTACCGCGGGCGGCCGCTGCCGGCCTACCGGGTCGAGTTCGACCACCCGCTCGGAACCAGGATCTACGTTTCTGCGGACCGCGGGATCGTGACCGCGCGCCGCAACGATCGCTGGCGGGTCTTTGACTTTCTCTGGATGTTTCACATCATGGACTACCAGGCCCGCGACGACTTCAACACCCTGGTGCTCCAGTTGGCATCGGCGCTCGGTCTGGTGACGGTGCTCAGCGGGTTCGTGCTCGCCGGTGTGACCTCGCCGAGGCTGCGGCGGATCGTGAGCGGTGGTCGCAGCCGTGCGCCCCGATCGGTTGAGGAATGATCGCCCACGCGGGACGTTAGACAGAGAGTCTGCACCGGTTTCACCGGACCGGCGCCGATCCTGGAGAAGATGAACAGCCCCACGAATACCGAACTGCGCCTCGTCCGCAGCCGCCTCCACCGCTGGTTGCTGGTCGCCGGCGGCGTGTCGTTGGTGGGTATCGGCGGGGTGGGTGTCTTCCTGCCGGGTCTGCCGACGACGGTTTTTCTCATCGGCGCCTCGTGGTGCTTCACCCGCAGCTGCCCCTGGCTCGAAGAGCGTCTGATCCGGATCCCGCTCTTCCGGCCCTTCCTCGTCTATCTCGATCAAGGCGCTCAGATGCCTCGCAAGGTGGTGGTTTGGACCCTCATTGTGATGTGGCTCGCCATCGCGGCCAGCGCGGCGGTGGTCACGATCGGCCCCGAGCCGCGAAAGCTCTTGGCCGCGACCATCGTCGCAGCCGGGGTCGTCGGGAGCTGGTTCGTGATTCGGATGGGTCGACGCCGGGTGGGAGTGAGCGGAGAGTAAGCCGACTCGTCGGTTCTCGCGTGCGGCTATGATGGAGCCGGCCCCGGAAGCTCGTAACCCCGACGATGAACTCGATCATGGATGCCCCGATTGGATCTCTCGTGGCTCGTGTGGTGTCGGCCGTTGTGGTGACGGTGTCGATTTGCGCCTGCGGTCCGCGGGAATCGGGCCCGATCGCCGAGACGGGTGTTGGTGTGCCGGCCGTTCCGGGAGCCGCCGAACCGGCGGAGTCGCCACCCGTTTGGGCGACCGATCCGTGGGGCGATCTCAAACCCATGCCGAACCAGGTCCTTCCCACCGTGGATCTGAATCACGTGACCGTCACCTCGCGGCGTGAGCCCGGCCTCAGCCGGCGCCAACTGCTCACCGGCGATCTCCTCGACCTTCTGCGCGCCAACCTCCCGGAGTACGCCTTCTGCTATGTCGGCATCACCATGGAGGATCTCTATCCCGGTCCGGATTGGAACTATGTATTCGGCCAAGCGTCGCTCCGCGACCGGGTTGCGGTTTACAGTTTTGTTCGATACTTCCCCGAGTTCTGGTGGGAGGAGACACCCGATCCGACCCTCGTTCTTCGCAGGAGCTGCAAGGTCCTGGCGCACGAGACCGCGCATGCCTTCGGTCTCCGCCACTGCACCGCCCACCTCTGTGTCATGAACGGTTCGAACCACCTCGAAGAGAGCGACTCACGGCCCTTACATCTCTGCCCCCAGGATCTTCGCAAGATCCAATGGAGCGTCGGCTTCGATGTCGTCGGCCGCTACCGCCGGCTCGCCGACCTCTTTCGAGAGCTCGGTCTCGACGATGATGCCGAGTGGATCGCGCGCCGGTTGGAGCACATTGACAGCTAATTGTCTGACCGACGCTGCCCCGGATGCTGCCGCGGCCGCTGCCGTTTCCATCGGGCGCGGAAACTGAGGCGGAAACGGATGCGGAGGCGGCCGCTGCTCCGGCTGAATCCCATCTACAGCTCGGTGCCGCAGAACTTGCAGTACTTGGCGTCGGCGTCGTGGCCGTGGCCGCCGCAGCCGAGACAGGCGCGTCCGGTGACGGTCTTTCCGCGGGCGACCCCGGCGAGCTCCACCGAGACGATCCCGGTGGGCACGGCGATGATGCCGTAGCCGAGGATCATGATCACCGAGGCCAGCGCCTTGCCGAGGGCGGTCTCGGGGGCCATGTCGCCGTAGCCGACGGTGGTCATGGTGACGATGGCCCAGTAGATCGAGACCGGGATGTTCTCGAATCCGTGCTCCGCTCCCTCGATGAGGTACATGGCGGAGCCGACGATGATCACGATGGTCAGGACGGCGCCGAGAAAGACGATGATCTTTCGGGCGCTGGCCCGGAGCGCGGTCACGAGCTCCCTCGCCTCACCGACGAAGTGGACGAGCTTGAGAACGCGGAAGACGCGCAACAGCCGCAGCCCGCGGATGACGAGCAGCGACTGCGCGCCCGGGAAGAACAGACTGAGGTAGGTCGGGAGGATGGCCAGCAGATCGACGATGCCGTAGAAGCTGCGCGCATACCGCCAGGGTTTGTCGACGCAGTAGAGCCGCAGCAGGTACTCGATGGTGAACGCGATCGTGACCAGCCACTCGAAGGCGCGGAGCCAGGGGCCGTAGGTGTCGCGGATCCAGGAGACGCTCTCGAGGACCACCGCGAGGACGCTGGCGATGATGAGGATCATCAGACCGACATCGAAGGCCTTGCCGGCCGGGGTGTCGGCGCCGAAGATGATCTCGTGCAGGCGCTCGCGGAATTTTCGAGAGGTGGTCGTCATCGGTTCAAGGAAAGTCTAGCAGGGGGAGGCGACTCGCTCAGCTTTCAATCCCAAAGTCGAGGCGGATATTCGGATTTTCCGACGAGATCGGCGATGAATTCCCTCGCCTGCGACCGGTCCTCGGGGAAGGTGATGCCGCACCACCGCCCGTGGTGGCGGAGGACTCTGACGCGTGCCCGTTCGTCGGCGATCATCCCCTGAACGACATCGGGGATCAGGAACTCCCGCCGGCTGTCGAGGGCAGTTGCACGGTCGCCGAGGAAGGACTGAAACCGCGATCGCAGGTCGGCAAAGACCAAGGGTGTGAACCCCCACATGTTCATGGAGACGAGCGCGTCGGAGGGCACCGCGTGCTCGGCACCTGCCGCATCGGTGTAGCGTCCGCCGTTGCCGATCTTCGACAACTCCAGGACTTCCACGATCCGCTCGAGCCACCCGGCTTCGTTTGCGCGGCAGAGTCCTCGCGAGACCGGTCCGACGTCGGACAGGGTGGGTCCGAGCTCGAAGCCGGCCAAGGCGAAGGTCGGGATCGATCCGGGACGATCGGACCTCATGAACTCGGCCAGTACCCGGAACGCATCGCGGCCGTAGAAGTCGTCCGCGTTGATCACCGCGAACGGACCGCCGATGGCGGGTTCCGCTGCGAGAACGGCGTGGCCGGTTCCCCAAGGTTTGCTGCGACGGCTCGGCAACGACGCTCCATCAGGCAGATCCGTGAGTTCCTGGTAGACATAGGAAACCCCCACCCGGTCGGCGAGACGGGATCCGAGCGATGTTCTGAACTCGTTTTCGGTCTCGGGTCGGATCACGAGCACGATGCGGTCGAAGCCGGCCCGCAGGGCGTCGAAGATCGAGTACTCGAGGAGGGTCTCGCCGGCCGGCCCCACCGACTCGAGCTGTTTGAGACCGCCGTAACGGTTCCCGATCCCCGCCGCCAGGACGACGAGCGGGAGCCCGTCCGGCGCCGTTCCGGATCCATGCTTGGAGTCAGATCCCGTCATCATCGCTCCGGCTCGGTCGTCTCTCCACCCCGGATTCAAAGGTCGAAATATCCATCACCCTGCGGGTGGTGATTCTGACCGAATCCGAGGCAGAATTCCACCGCGCCGGGTTGAGGATCCCAGCCCCGTCGCCGGCCCGAGATGGCGGTCGAGTGCTCGAGGACGTACGCCCGGGTATCGAGTGGTGAAGTCTCCCCGCTACAATGCAGCCGTGGGAGGTCGCGATTGACGAAAATCCAGGGCCGTGCGGCGCATTGTGGCGCGAGCATCTCGCCCGCGAAGGACCGACAGGTTCGGAAACCCGGAAGGAGGGGACACGCCGCGCGGCCGAGGCTCGTGCTCATGGTGCTCGTTCTCGCGTGCTGCGGTTGCGGCGACGGAAAGATGCCGGAGACGACGCCGATTCCGGTCGCGGAACCGGCCGCCGTCGAGACTCGTGAGATCAAGGACCTCAACGTCATCCTGATCACCATCGACACCCTGCGATCGGATCGGGTCTCGTGCTACGGATCGAAAGACGTCGACACCCCGACCCTCGACGGTTTCGCCGACGAAGGCGTCCGCTTCGCCAACGCCGCGAGCACGGTGCCCTTCACCCTGCCCGCGCATACGTCGATCATGACCGGGCTCTACCCGCCGGAACACGGCGTCCGCGAGAACGTCGGCTACACGGTGAGCGAGGAGCTGACGACGCTGGCCGAAGCCCTGTCGGCGCACGGCTG
This sequence comes from Acidobacteriota bacterium, assembly GCA_024641545.1. Lineage (GTDB taxonomy): Bacteria > Acidobacteriota > Thermoanaerobaculia > Thermoanaerobaculales > Sulfomarinibacteraceae > JAHECW01. Next base: position 1,071 of record JAHECW010000127.1, on the reverse strand, counting down.
GTCGACCGCGGGCTTCGTCAGCGCCTTTGTCCTCGACTCCCGCTGGGGCATCGCTCAGGGCTTCGACCACTACTTCGACGACTTCGATCTCAGCGCCTTCGACGAGGCGCCCAATCTCAGCGCGGTGCAGCGCTCCGGCGATCAGACCATCGCCGCCGCCGAGACCTGGCTCGAGGAGCGCGATGACGGGGCGCCCTTCTTTGTCTGGCTCCATCTCTACGACCCGCACGATCCCTACACCCCGCCCGAACCCTACCTGTCGCAGCACCCCGGGAGGCCGTACGACGGCGAGGTGGCCTACACCGATGCGCTCCTCGGCGGTTTCCGCCGGTTCCTCGAGGGGCGCGGCCTGCTCGACGATTCCCTGGTCATCATCACCGGGGATCACGGCGAGGGGCTCGGCGATCACGGCGAGCTGGCGCACGGGTTCTTCATCTACGACTCGACGATTCACGTCCCGTTGATCATCCGGCCTCCGGGGGGATCGAGGAGCGGCCGGGTGGTGGACTCCGCGGTCAGCCACGTGGATCTCTATCCGACGGTGCTCGATGCGGTGGGGATCGAGGTCGAGCAACCGCTCCACGGGACGAGCCTCATACCCGTTGTCCGGGGTGAAGATTCCCTCGTGGACCGCGAGGTCTACTCCGAGTCGCTCTATCCGCTTCTCCACTATGGCTGGGCGCCCCTGCGCTCGGTGAGGACCGACCTGTACAAGCTGATCAGCGCACCGCGGCCGGAGGTCTACGATCTGTCGGCCGATCCCCGGGAGGGGCGGGACCTCGCCTCCGCGCAGCCGGGTCTGCTCGCCGATCTCGAAGCCCGGCTGGCGGGGTTGCGATCGACCATCGATCTCGGTTCGGGGTCGGATGCGCAGTCTCCCGACCTCGATCCCCAGACCCTGGCGCAGCTCCAGGCTCTGGGCTACGCCGCCGGTCAGGGCGGGGTGAGTCTGGATGAGGAGGAGGACCGACCGCGCGCCGATCCCAAAGACCGGATCGGCATTCACCGCACGGTCATGCGGGCGCAGACCCAGATGCGGGACGACCGTCGCGCCGCGCGGCAGGCATTGGA
>JAHECW010000126.1 GCA_024641545.1 Acidobacteriota bacterium | reverse complement strand
GTTCGGCACGGTGATCATGATGTTGTCCGCGGTCTTCATGACGGTGGAGAAGATCTTCACCGCCACCACCGACCCGGTGATCCCGCCGATTTCCACCACATCCCCGACCTTGAACGGCCTGAAGAGCAGCAGCATCACTCCCGCAGCAAAATTGGACAGGGTGCCCTGCAGGGCGAGGCCGACGGCGAGACCGGCGGCGCCGAGGACGGCGATGAGAGAGGTCGTCTGGATGCCGAAGAGACTCAGCACCGCGATGATGACCACGGCCATGACCAGGTAGTAGACCAACGAGGCGACAAAGGGGGTCAGGGTCGCGTCGATGTTGGCCTTGACCATGGCCTTGCGCACCGCGGAGCGGATCATGCCGGCCGCCATACGGCCGATGACGAGCACCGCGACGGCGCCGACGACCTTGAGGCCCCACTCGGTCAGAAAGGGAATGATGATGTTGGGGTCGAAGTTCATAGCGAAGCCTCCCGTGAACGACGTCGTCAGAAATTGAGGACCACCGACATCTTGGTGGTGGTGTCGGTCTTCTCGAGGTCATCGATGGGCTGGTTGCGATAGCGCACCAGATAGCTGAACTGCAGCGCCAGCAGCTTGGTCAGCGAGGCCTTGACCGCGGTGTCCGAGCCGAGCCGCCAGTCGGCGGATTCGTCGAAGTTGGGATAGTAGAGGACCCGTTGGCTCAGCGACGCACTCTTGCTGAAAGCCCAGTCCCACTTCAGACCCGCAACGGCGCCGAGCCAGTCGACGGTCTCGATGACCTCTTCCATCGCGACATCGTCGAAGCGAATCTGGTCCTCGCTGGTCCAGGTGAGGCCGGCATCAAAGGACAGCGTGTGGTGCGCGGTCTTGACCGCGAGGAACTCGGCGCCGGCTTCGGCCAGATACCGGTTGTCGAATCCGCTGAAGGGGTCGCGCGCCCAGCTGAGACCCGCGAAGATCGACCAGCGGTCGTTCAATTGCCGCAACCCGCGGATGCCGACGAAGTACTGCTCGGCGGTGACGACGCCGCCGTCCTCGGCTCGGGTGAACGAGGCGAGGAGGTCCAACCCCCAGGGCTTCGGTTTGCGATTGCCCTTGTAGTCGAGGCCGAAGCTCGAGGTGTCGGTGTTGCCGCTGGTTCCGACATAGGACAGACCGAGTTCGCTGGTCCAGGTGGGTTCGGGCGGGGCCGCTTCCTCGGCGTCGGCCTCCTGGGCCAGCGCGGGCCAAGCGGCGAGGGCCGCCAGGAGCCCGAGCATGAGGCAAATCTTGGCGCTTCGTGCGTTCGATTTCATCTTGTTCACGTCCTTTTCCAGAAATTTTCCTGAGGGTCCAGCGAGTGTAGGAGCATCCGCGATACCCGTCAACCGAGCGCCGCTCAAAGGTTCCTATCGCCGCCGAACCAATCCGAAACAGACAGATCGAAAGGACACAACCACGGCCGCGTCCGAGTCATTTCATCGAATCGCTGCGCGCGCCCGGAACGCCGGGGACCGATCCGGATCAGACCGCAGCCGAGCGTCGATTCAGTGCTCCGTTCAGGAAAGAGCACTTCAAGGACCCGCAACCGCGCGCTTTTCTCTATACTCGGGTCGTGGGAACACGAACCGCCGATGCGATCACCTCCGGATCGATCTGGCCGAGCTGGCGGATCATCACCCTGAGCGCCATCGTGGCGGTGTGGCTTGCGGTGGCCACGGCCCAGGTCGTCGTGACCTGGCACGGCGATGCCGTGGAGCTTCTGCTGCTCATCGGCGGCAACGCCCTGGTGTCGACCGCCGGGGCCTGGCTCTTCCACCTTCGGTGGCTCGCGACCGGAAGCCGCTTCGACCTTCGGATCCGGAACGCGTACCTTCCCATGGCCAGCTACTTTCTCGCCCGACTCGCGGTGGCGCCGTTGGCGGTTCCCGAAACGACCATGACGGCAGCCGACGGCGTCGCCTGGTTCCTGGCCCAGGCGGCCGGGGTCACGGTCCTGCTCCTGCCGGTGCGCGACGAGGTCCTCACCGTCGAACGCGGCCAGGCCCTGCGCAGCGCGGTGGCGATCACCGCCGCTGTGGTGACCACGGTTGCGATTGTGGGCCTCCAACATGCAGGTTGGCTGGGCGGGGTCCAATCCACCGAGATCGGCCTCAGCGTCGCCTTCGCCGCCGCATCCGCCATGCTGCTGATCTGGCGCGAGAACGAGGGTCGCGATCTCTGGCTCGGTGTCACCATGATGCTGGTCGCCGGATCACACGTCGTCCTCGCCATGAGCCGCGTCCCCTACGACGCGCCGGTAATGTGGGGACTGCTGCTGTTCGGCATCGCCATGGCCACTCCGATCATGGGTTCCACCGGTGAGAACGCGACCCGTCTGCTCGATCAGGACGCCATGCACGACCGCCTGACGCGACTCCGCCGGCGCACCGAAATCCTCCTCGACACCCTGCCGGCCATGGTTCTTTCGGTGGACCGGGAACGAAAGCTCCACTACGCCAACCGGCGGGCCCGGACCGCGCTGGGCATTCCTTCCGACGCCCAGGACAACTCGCCGCCGGCGTGGCTCGAACGATTTCATCCCCACGACCGGCCCCAGCTGCACGCGGCGGTGGCCAGGGTCCTCGATCGGCCGGGCGGCGTCTGGGAGGGCGTCATCCGCACCGAAGATCCGGGTGGCGCGGTTCGCTGGCTGAGCACCCAGCTGCACCAGGTCGTGGACCCCACCGAGAACGAGACCCTCGTCCAGATCGTCGCCACCGAGGTCACCGATCTCTTTCTCGCCCAGCAGTCCGCCGAAGCCCAGCAATCGCGGCTCTCTTTTCTGTCCAACCTCGCTCAGACCATGGCCGGCGAGGTCGAAGAGGAACGCATTCTGGAGCGCTATCTCGAAGCTGGTCAGCGGGTCGTGCCGATGCGGGCCCTGCTGCTCTATCGCCCCATTCCGGGGACCAGCGATCTGCGCCTGGTCGCGTCGGTCGGCCCCGGAACCGAGTTCTTCGCCGACCACCGAAAAAGGGCGCTCGGACCGGAAGACCACCCGTGCCGGACCGCGTTTCTCACCGGCGTTCCCCGGACCGCCGAGCTCGGCGAAATGGTGTCCGCGAAGAACGCCGCCCTGCTCGGCGCAGAGCACGACATCCGCCATTTCGGCTTCCTACCCCTGCTCGCTGCGGGCACGGTGATCGGCGTTCTGGTCACGGCTTCGAGCAGGCCGCCCCGGCTCACGATCGACGACATGGATCTGATGACCCAGATCGGATTTCTCCTCGGCGGCACGATCTATGTCGCTCAGCTCGTCCGGGAGCTCAATGAACAGAGGGCCGTCGCCTTCGAGGCATCGCGCCTCAAATCGGAGTTCCTGGCCAACACCTCGCACGAGCTCCGCACCCCGTTGACCGCGATCCTGGGCTTTCTCCGGCTGGTCATCGACGGCACCATCGACGATGTCGACAAGCAGCGCGAGTACCTCACCATCGCCCACGACTCGGCCGAGAAGCTGCTGACGATCATCAACGATGTGCTCGACCTGGCGAAGATCGAGGCCGGACGGCTCGAGGTTCATCGGGGACCGGTGCCGGTTCGCTCCGTCCTCGAGGGCGTTGAAACCCTGTTCAAGCACCAGATGAAGAACAAGGGGATCAAGTTCACCGTCTCGTCGATCGGTCCCGGCCTCGTGCTGTGGGCGGACCCCGACCGCACCACTCAGATCCTAACCAACCTCCTGTCCAACGCCATCAAGTTCACCCCGCGCAACGGCACCATCGACGTGAGTTGTGCCGACGACAAAGGAGAAATCGTCTTTGCCGTCGCCGACAGCGGCATCGGGATTCCCACGGGAGAGGTCGAGAAGGTCTTCTCGAGCTTCTACCAGGTCGATGGTTCCACCACCCGGGAGCACGGCGGAACCGGGCTCGGTCTCACCATCTCGCGCCGGCTCACCGACCTCATGGGCGGGACCCTCGATCTCGAAAGCCAGGGCCGCGACTGCGGCACCACGGCGCGTTTCCGGCTCCCCGCCTACCGCGAGGGCCAGACGAACTAGGCGGAATCAGTTTCCGCGTCCAAGTCCGTTTCCGTGCCCCATGACCTCCCCTTCCTCTCCCTCTCCCGACAAACGATGCATCAGCGGCAGGACCAGCGTCCGGGACAGCGGCAGGGGCAGCGGCAGCGTCCGGGACAGCGGCAGGGGCGGGAGCAACGGCCACATCAACGACGACTCCTCCCGTGGACTCGCGTCGAACGCTTCGGCTGCATCGATGCCTCTGAAGGTGGGCCCAGGCCCACCCTACGTCGGACCATCCGAGCACGCGAGCGGCGTGGTCGTCGGAGGCGGCCCGGAAGGCCGGAGCTCAAGGAAGCGGCTGCTCTTCCCGCGCCATTGATCGTTGGTGCCAAGACGCAACGGCCTCCTGCGGGCGGGACGCCCGCACCACAATGCGCGGCCCGTAAGGCCGGAGCTCCGGGGCACACCGCGGCAGGGGCAGGAGCAGCGGCAGGCGCAGGGGCAGGGACAGCGGCAGGGGCAAGGGCCAGGGGCAAGGGCGGCGGCGGCGCCCGCACCACAATGCGCGACGCCGCGTCCCCCCAGGACGGCCCGAGGAGCGGACATGAGAATCGAGCCCCGATCCGCATCCTCACCACAATGAAATACTTGAGCAAGAATAATTAAGATAGACACTTAGAGCACGAAGACCTATCCTGACGAAAACCATGGCCGCCGTTGATTCGGGGGTTGACAGCTTGAATATGATTGTATATTCTTAAATGGTTATATGGTGAAGGAGGGACAGTCGCCATGCGATGGATTCCGCTCAGCTTGCTGATCACTCTCACAACCGGTGGCGGTCTCGCCGCCCAGGTCCTCACTGTCGACGACGCCATCGCGTCCGCGCTGGTCGCCAACCCCGCCGTCCAGGCAGCGGCCGCGCGAGCCGAGGCGGGCACGTCGCGGATCAAACAGGCCAAGGGCCACCGGTGGGGCCGACTCGATCTCGCCGAGACCTTCAACTACTCCGACAACCCGGCCGAGGTCTTCGCGCTGACCCTCAATCAGCGACGATTCGACTTCGAAGAGTTCTTCACCTCGGATCCCAACACCCCGGCCGCCCTTTCCACCTGGATCACCTCGCTCGATCTGACCCTGCCGATCTACACCGGCGGCCAGATCGGGGCCCGGGTTGAACAGGCCGAGACCATGGCCGGCGCCGGGCACGAGACCTGGCGCCACACGAGCGAAAGAGTGGCCTTCGACACCGCCACCGCCTTCGTGAATCTGGCCAAAGCGCGGGAGCACGTCGAATTACTGGGCAAGGCGAGAACCACAACGGCCGAACACGTCAAGCTCGCCGAGGCCTACGCCGACCAGGGCATCATCCTCGCGGCCGATCTTCTCGACGCAAAGGTCTATCTCTCGGAGATGGATGACCTGCTCCAACAGGCCGAGAACGGCGCCCGCCTCGCCGAGGCCGCCCTCAACTTCCATATGGGCGCCGATCAGGCCACCCCACGAACGCTCGCGCCGTTGCCGCCGCCGGCTTCGATTTCAGGCGAGCTCGATAACTGGGTGGGGGTGGCGGTCGAACAGCGGCACGACCTCGCCGCGGCCCGACAGCAACTCGCGGCCGGTCGACTCGAAACCAAGGTCGCCAGGTCCGGCTATCTCCCCGAAGTCGCGGTGGTCGGCCGCTACGGTCTCTACGACGACACGATCTTCGGCTCGAACGGCCACTCGGGAACGATCATGGCCGTGGCCAAGATCAACCTGTTCGGCGCCATCCCCGACTCCAAGGCGCACAAGGCCGCGGAGTTGGACACCGTGTCCTACGAAGCCGACATCCGGCGATTCGAGGAAGGGGTTCGGCTCGAGGTCCGCCAATCATGGCAGGATCTCGAAACCGCCCGCGCCCGTCACTCGACCGCCCGGGATGTCCTGGCCGCCGCCAACGAGGCGCTCCGCGTCCGCGAACAACGATTCAAACAGGGTCTCGACAAGATGGTCGATGTGCTCGACGCCGAGACCGCGCTCCGCGAGGCCGAAACCCGCGAGCTGGTTGCCCGCTATGACGTGGTTCTCAGCACCACCCGGCTTCACTTCGTTTCCGGAGCAACCCTGATTCCCAGCATGGAGGAGTCCCGATGAAGTCACGCATCTCCCGTCCCATCACCGTCGTCGCCCTCGTCGCCGCTTCGGTAGCGGTCATCGCCTGCGGTTCGCACGACGCCGAACTCGCTCAAGCCGACCTCACCCCGGTGTCGGTCACCACCGCCGCGGTGGAACGAAACGCCGAAGTCAATGCCATCGAGGTTCGGGGCACCGTTCAACCGACCCGCCAGGCCTTCCTTTCGAGCCGCGTCATGGGGCCGGTCGTGGCGGTCTTGGTCCGCGCCGGCGCCACGGTCGCAGCGGGTCAGACGCTGATCGAAATCCAGCCCGAGACGAGCGAAGGGCAGGCCGCCCAGGCCGGCGGCGCTCTCGCCCAGGCCCAGGCCGCGCTCGCCCTCGCCGAACGGAACTTCCACCGGTACCAGGCTCTTCACGCCGAAAAGGCGGCCTCCGACCTCGAGCTCGACATGGCCAGGATGCAGTACGACCAGGCGCAGGGCGCCGTCAAACAGGCCGAGGGCGCGGTCCTCGCCGCCGACTCGGTGGCATCGGAAGCGATCGTCCGGGCGCCCTTCGCGGCGCGCGTGGTCAAGACCATGGTCGAGGCGGGCGACCTCGCCGCCCCCGGCCGGCCGTTGGTCCAGGTGGAATCGCGCGAAGGTCAGCAGATCTGGCTCAATGTCCGTGAGGCGGACATCCAGCGCCTTTCGATCGGCGCCACGATCGCGGTCCGCCTCGACGCCCGACCCGAGCTCGGTGACGTGGCCGGGACCGTACGTGAGATCGATCCTTCCGCCGACCCCGGCACCCACAGCTTCACCGTCAAGGCCGATCTCGGACAGCTCCAGGTTCCGTCCGGGCTCAGCGGCCGCGCCGTCATCGCCGGCGACGCCGGTGATCGTCTGCTCGTCCCGACCACGGCGGTCCACCGCCGCGGCGGTCTCGAGCTCGTCGTCATTCGCGCCGCCGACGGAACGGCCCGCACCCGCGCCGTCACCACCGGTGTCGAGCTCGCCGACGGCCGGGTCGAGATCCTCTCCGGTCTCGCAGAAGGCGACCAGGTTGCCATCGATCTCGCAGGGCCGGTGGCCGACGGCACACCATTGGAGATTGCGTCATGAGCGACCACGAGCACCTGACACCGGATCCCAAGGCCCGGCCGGCAGCGCCGGATTCGACTCCGTCCGCAGAGGAGATCGAGCGCGCCCGGCGAGAGGCGTTGCGTTTGAAGATGACCCGGCGGCCGCTCGGCGCCTCCGGCAGAATCGCCAAGGCCTTCCTCGAGTCCAAGCTGACGCCGCTGCTGGTCGTGTTTTCGCTGCTCCTCGGCGCCTTCGCAGTTCTCATCACACCCCGTGAGGAGGAGCCGCAGATCAAGGTGCCCATGATCGACGTCATGGTGGGATACCCGGGCGCCTCGGCCGAGGAGGTCGAGAACCGCATCATGACCCCGCTCGAGAAGCTGCTCTACGAGATCGAGAACGTCGACTACATCTACTCGACGTCGCAGCCTTCGGGCGGGATGATCATCGTCCGCTTCCTCGTCGGAACCGACCCCGATCAGGCCGTGGTCAGGGTCCACGCCAAGATCGCCTCGGCGATGGACGAGATGCCCGACGGCATGATGCCGCCGGCGGTCAAGCCGCGCTCCATCGACGACGTGCCGGCCGCGGCATACACGCTGTGGAGCGAGGAGGCGGCGCCGGCCGAGCTCCGGCGGATCGCCGACGAGATCAGGGTCGAGCTGACCCGGCACCCCCGCGTCGCCCAGGTCACGGTCCTCGGCGGCCAACGGCGGGTCGTCAGGGTCGATTTCGACCGCGACCGACTGGCCTCGTTCAACGTCTCGATCCTCCAGGCATACCAGGCGATCCGGAGCTTCAACTGGAGACTTCCCGCGGGCGCCGCGGTCAACCTGGACCAGGAGTTTCAGGTTGACGTGGGCGCCTTCCTGCGCGACGCCGAAGAGATCGGCAACGTGGTGGTCGGCGTCTCCGACGGCCGAGCGGTCTTTCTCAAAGACGTCGCGACCGTCGTGGACGGGCCGGAGGAGCCGAGCACCTACGTGTGGATGGGATCCGGCCCGGCGGCGCCCGAAAAGGGCATCGACCGCGCTTCGATCGACGCCCCCGCGGTGACCTTGGCGGTCGCCAAGAAGCCCGGCACCAACGCGGTGGGTCTGGTCAACGACCTCGACGAGATGATCGCCTCGCTCAAGGGCCGGCTCATCCCCTCGAACATCGAGGTCACCAAGACCCGCGACTACGGCTTCACCGCCAACGAGAAATCGAACGAGCTCATCGAGCACATGCTGATCGCGACCTTCGCGGTGGTGATCTTCATGGCCCTTGCCCTCGGCCGGCGCGAGGGGATTGTCGTCGCGGTGGCGGTGCCGGTCACCCTCGCCCTGACCCTGGCGGCATCGTACTTCTTCGGCTACACCCTCAACCGGGTCACGCTCTTCGCCCTCATCTTCGCCATCGGCATCCTCGTCGACGACGCCATCGTCGTCGTCGAGAACATCCACCGTCACTACGAGCTCAGGTGGGCCAACCCGCGCCTGGCGACAGTCTACGCGGTCGACGAGGTCGGCAACCCGACCATCCTCGCGACCTTCACCGTCATCGCCGCCCTGATGCCTCTGGCCTTCGTCTCCGGAATGATGGGTCCGTACATGCAGCCGATCCCGGTCAACGCGTCGGCGGCGATGTTCTTCTCCCTCGTCGTCGCCTTCGTGGTCTCGCCCTGGCTCACCTTCAAGCTCTTCCGCAAGCACGCCGAAGCGGAGCTCGAAAAGACCGACGCGAGTCCCGACCAGGAGACCGAAGAGGAGACCAGGCTGCACCGGATGTACGCGCGGGTCATGGCGCCGCTCATCCGGTCGCGGGTGCGTCGCTATGCGACCCTGATCGGCATCGTGCTGCTCCTGTTCATCTCCATGGCGACGGTTCCAACCCACTTCGTGACCGTGAAGATGCTGCCCTTCGACAACAAGTCCGAGATCCAGGTGGTGATCGACGCTCCCGAGGGCTTCACCCTCGAGAAGACCAACGCCGCGGCGCGCGAGATCGCCGGGATCTTCCGCTCGATCCCGGAGGTCACCGACTACCAGGTCTACGTCGGCACCTCGGCGCCGTTCAACTTCAACGGCCTCGTCCGGCACTATTTCCTCCGCTCGGGGGCCAACGTCGCGGACATCCAGGTCAATCTCGTCGACAAGCACGCTCGCGACTCGAAGTCGCACCCGATGGCGAAGGAGATCCGTGAGCGCCTCGTGCCCATCGGGGAACGGCTCGGCGTCAATATCAAGGTCACCGAGGTGCCGCCCGGTCCGCCCGTCCTCTCCACCCTCGTGGCGGAGATCTACGGTCCGACGCTGGAAGGGCGTCTCGACGTCGCCGAGCAGGTGCGGCAGGTCTTCGAGAACACCGACGGTGTGGTGGACGTCGACTGGTACGTGGAGACCCCGGCGCCGCGCTGGGAGGTCGAGATCGACAACGAGAAGGCGATGCGTGCCGGCGTCTCGCCCGAGCAGGTCGTACGCACCCTGCGCGTCGCGCTCGCCGGCGCCGACGCCGGGCTCGCCCACGCGCCCACCAGCCGCGACCCAGTTCCCATTACTCTGCGGCTCGACCGGGCGCAACGCGCCCACCTCGACGATCTCCTGCAGCTCAGCGTTCACGGCGGCGACGGGAGGATGATCGCGCTGTCCGAGCTCGTGACAACGCACGAGCTCGGGCGGGAGCGTTTCCGCTACCACAAGAACCTGCAGCCGGTGACCTATGTCGTCGGCGAGGTGGCCGGCGAGTCCGACTCCCCCGTGTATGCGATTCTGGCCATGGAGGAGCGACTGAACGGGATCGTCACCCCGCTCGGCGAGAATCTCGAGGTCATCACCACTCATCTGCCGCGCGATACCACCCGCTACATCATGAAGTGGGACGGAGAGTGGCAGATCACCTACGAGGTCTTCCGCGACATGGGCATCGCCTTCGGCGTGGTGATGGTCTTCATCTACGTGCTCGTGGTCGGGTGGTTCCGGTCCTTCGTCACCCCGCTGGTCATCATGGCGCCGATTCCGTTGACCCTGATCGGCATCCTGCCGGCGCACGGCATTCTCGGGGTCTTCTTCACCGCCACCTCGATGATCGGCTTCATCGCCCTGGCCGGGATCATCGTCCGCAATTCCATCCTGCTGGTGGACTTCATCGATCTCGAGCTGCAGGCGGGAGAGACCCTCGAAAATGCGGTTCTCAAGGCCGGCGCGGTTCGTTTCCGTCCCATCGTCCTGACTGCCGCGGCCCTCGTCGTGGGCGGGCTCGTCATCTACCTCGACCCGATCTTCCAGGGCCTCGCGGTGGCCCTGATCGCGGGGGTGATCGTGTCGACCGCGCTGACCCTCATCGTCATCCCGCTGCTCTATTACATGTACCTGAAGACCGTCGGGCCCGAGAACGTCGTTGAGATCGATTGACTCGATCCCGCGACCCGATTCCGTTCCCGTTCTCGAGAGGTCGATTCGGGATCGGAATCGGAATCGGGAGCGAACGAACAAAGAATCGGAGAACACACCATGACCGTCAATGAAGCCCTTCGCGCAATGGCCGGGATCGTCGTCCTGCTTTCACTCGCTCTCGGATACTGGGTGAGCCCCTACTGGTTCCTCTTTACCGCTTTCGTCGGGCTCAACCTGCTGCAGTCGGCGTTCACCAAGTGGTGCCCGGCGATGGCGATCTTCAAGAAGATGGGACTGAAAGAGGGTTAGGAAGTGAGGCGTTAGACGTGAGACGCGAGAGGCCGGAAACTCTCACTCCTAACTCATTTCTCGATTCCTGTAACCCCTCACTTACGGAGGACAAATGAAACTATTGATGATCATCGTCGACAGCGACTGCCGCGAAGAACTCGAGGTGCTCTTCAAGCACCACGGCGTCACCGGTTACACCGAGATCCCCAACGCCCACGGCGTCGGCATGACCGGCATCCGCATGGGTTCGGGGGCCCACCCCAAGACGTCGTCGATCTTCTTCACCGTCGTCGAACCCGATCTGGTCGTTCCGCTCAAAGAAGGGCTCTGCGCCTATTGCGATGCCTGCGAACGCAACATGAAGATGATCCAGTGGGGCGTCGAGGAAATCATCTAGCATTTTCCACGGCTGATGATTTTAAATTTTTATTTATGAATTACTTACGAAACAGGATAAGATCAAAAACGATGACTGACTTTCTCTTGATCAGCGGCTTTCTCGTAGTGTGGGTGGTGCTGCAGTACATCATCCTGCCCAAGCTCGGCGTCGGCACGTGAGCGGTACCGAACCCCCCGGCCGGTGGCCGGGGATGCAGCGTTGAGAAACCGACCGATGAGCAAAAGCCGGTCGATCCGAGTTGAGTGAGACGTGAGACGTTAGACGTGAGACGTCTGGCGTGTCATTCATCTGCCCGGCACGGACAGCGAATCCTACTCCTCACAGCGAGCGAAGCGAGCGCTGACTAGCGACCGGAGGGAGCGCTCTCCTTCTAACTTCCTCACTCCACCGTGACATCGAGCTCGACATCCCGCTCCACCGACACCTCGGAGATCTTGTCGGTGACCTTGAACTCGAATTTGTAGGTGCCGGTCTGCGGCAGCGCCGCGAGGTTGATGGAGTTGGCGTAGACATAGAGACCGTCGACGATGGCCACCGTCGGCAGGGGGATGATCAACGGCCGCCCGAGACGCTGGCCGTCCATTTTGAGCGTCACCCTGACCTCGAGCTCGGGCTCGCCGGCGTCGTTGAGACCCGGGCGGATCACGTGGCCGAAATACGACAGCTCGGTCTGGCTGGGCAGCGAGGTCTGGGTCAGCGGCATGAGGTGGAGCGCCCCGTAGCCGAACGGTGATCCGAGCTGCCACTCGTCTTCCTTGACCACCGAGAGGCTGAACATGATCGGTGTCATCCAGGTGCCTTCCATGGAGGTCGGGGGAATCACGACCATATCCGACCAGAGGACCTGCGCCGAGCCAGCGGCGCCGCCCGCCACCTCGATCTTGTAGGCGCCGGGGTTGAGCGGGAAGGTCAGGTGGTAGGCCCGACCGGCGGTCGTCGCCATGGCCTTGGCGGGAATCTGGAACGTGCTCCCGACCACGCCGTCGGTGCCGCTCACCCGTCCCGCGAGGACATCGAGGACCGGCGCATCGGCGGGCAGCTCGAGGTGGAGCCAGAAGGGCCGGTTGCCGGGATCGGCGACCCCGACCTCGGCAACGACCAGCAGCTGATCATCGAGCGCCGCCGACCCGGCGTCGAGCCAGGCCAGCTGCGCCGCCGTCGGCGCTTCACCACCCGGAATCGAGACCGGTTTGGGAACCTCGGTGAGATCCGGATTGAGGAGGTAGACATCGGGCGCCTTCGACATGGCCCGCAGGGCCATGGTGGCGTTCTGATGGGATCGATCGAGGATGAAATTGTTGGACTCCGGCTTCTCCTCGTAGAAGGTGAAGAGCAGCCTGGAGCCCTTGAGCTTGAACCCCTCGGGAAGCTGCTGGGGATCGTAGTACCAGAGCTTGGCGTTGGCTCGGACCTCGTCGGTCCCAACAGCTCGGTCCTCGATGTGTTCGACGGTTTCGGTGGGAAAACGGTTCTCCGAGTAGTGCGGCGCACCCATCAGAATGAGCACCCGACCGCGATCGGTCAGGGCGCCGCGCTTCTTCTCCCATGTGTACTGCTCGTCGGCATAGCGGACCTTGTTCTCGAAGTCGGCCTTGAACGGGTTGAAGGCGCTGGTGGGGTCCGGGTTGCGCCTGGCCCAGAAGAGTTCGATGAAGTCGCGGGCCTCGGCCTCGGTGGAAAGCTGCTTCCACTCTTTTTGTTCGTCCTTGGTCATCAGGTATCCGGCCGGGCTCTCGTCCCAGGCGAGAACGTTCTCGGTCTCGACGAGCTCGGGTTCATCCTGGGCCATGGCGCCGGGGACGACGGCAAGAGCGAGAATCACGCTTGTGACAATGAAGAGAGAACGAGAACGCATGGCTGCCTCCCAGCACACCGAATTCGGCGCCCCATGGTACGGCGTCCGGCGGTGGGTCTCAAGCTCCGGTTCAGCGAAGCCAGTGACCGACGGCGACACCGATGAAGGTCGCGACCGCGTAACCGAGGGTGCCGCAGAGAATCGCCGGGATCACCAGCGTCTCCCAGCGTCGCGCCACCGCCATCGCCGCTGCGGTGGTGGGACCGCCCATGTTGGCGTTCGACGCGATAACGATCTCGGCCAGGTCGAGCTTGAGCAGTCGCCCGGCGGTGAGGATCGTCACGAGGTGCACGGTGAGGATCACCGCCGCGAAAACGAAGAGCACCGGACCGACCCGGAGCACGACGCCGATGTTGGCCGAGGCGCCGATGGCGGCGAAGAAGACCTGCATGAGCAGCACACCGACCTCGTGCGCGCCGGCGAGCCGGCCCATCCATCCCGCACGGAGCGTCGCAACACCCACCGTCAATGCCGTAACCAGCAGGATCCCGGCCGAGCTCCAACCGAACCACGAGGCGAGGCCGTAACCGACGGCGCAGAGCGCCGCCGCCACGGCGAGCGAGGTCGCCATCCCGCCGAGGGTGATCCCCGGGCCGGCCGCCGCAACGTCATCGACATCGTGGACGACCTCGACCCTGTCGGCATACCGCCGCCGCAGCCAGACCACCGACGGCAGGGCGAAGAGCACCAGGAAGTAGAGCGTCATGACCAGGTTGTCGGCGGCGATCCCGGCCGCCAGCAGATCGCCGGACCGGAGTTCGAGCGCCTCCGCCGCCGCCATGTAGTTGAGTGAGCCGCCGATATAGGTGGCGCAGAAGATCCCGGCGAGCTTCCATCCCTCTTCGCCCAGCGGCACGAGCCGGTACGCGATCCAGGTCCCCGCCACCGTCCCCACGGCACCCGCGGCGAAAGCCATGAGCGTCGGGCCCGATTCGCGCAGGATCCGCTTGAGATCGGCCTTGAAGAGCAACAGCGGGATCGCGAGCGGCACCAGATAGCCCCAGACAACGTCGTAGGCCGGCGCCGAGCTCGGGATGACCCGCAGATTGGACAGCACGAAGGTCGTCCCGATGGCGATGACCGCCCCCGACAGCCTTGACCCCCAGCGGGTCTTCTCGGCCCACAGTCCAAAGGCGCCGGCCGACAGCAGCACCGCCCAGAGAGCCCAGGTCTGGTCGGCGGTGATGAGCGTCGTCGTTTCCATGACGGACCACTCTACCGCGGAACGCAAGCTGGAAGCTTGCGGCTACAAACCTACCTCGCTGTTGTTGCGGCAAGCATCCCTGCTTGCCCAACAGGGTCTTTGAGAGGTCCAATCAAACCGCATGCCGGCATGACTCTCGAATCGCAAGCAGGAAGCTCGCGGTCACAAGTTCACATGTTCCGACCAGCCGAGCAACCAGTGTGGTGCGGGCCCTACAAAGGACCTCAGCTCTTTGTAGTGCTGGCGTCTCGCCGGCACAAAGTCCACTCACCGTCAAAAAACGACGGTTCTTGCAAGAGGCTCAACTGTCAACTGAGACCGAGAAAGAGTCGGATCCCGTCATCGATCTCCGCGAGTTCGTCCGAAGCGATCACCCCGAAGACTCTGGTGACCCGCCGCTTGTCCACCGAGCGGAGTTGGTCGACAAGGGCCCAGGACGGTTGCCGAAGTCCGGACGGCCCGGGAAGCAG
This sequence comes from Acidobacteriota bacterium, assembly GCA_024641545.1. GTDB lineage: Bacteria > Acidobacteriota > Thermoanaerobaculia > Thermoanaerobaculales > Sulfomarinibacteraceae > JAHECW01. Next base: position 544 of record JAHECW010000126.1, on the reverse strand, counting down.
GCCCGGGTAGAGTGCGCCCTCGCCTGGCGTTCCGGTCAGCGGCACCACCGCCAGCATGGGAAACCGCTGATCGGACGACACCACCGGGTTCGTCACGACGACACACGGCCGGGCGCCACGCTGTTCGTGACCCTTGGTGGGATCGAGCGAGACCCGAACAACGGTGCCGCGCTTCACTCGTCAACCTCCACCCAACCTTCTTCCGCCTCCCATCGAACCGACCGACCCGAACTCTCATCGAGAAGTTGCTCGTCATCCGCGCTCCAACCGGAATCCCAATCCTCCATCCCGGCCTCGGCAACGTGAGAGCTCTCCTCATGAGGGTGGCTCAGAGACAGCTCGAGAGCCGCCTGCCGACGCGCCGTAAGCTCCCGCTCGGCGGCGACGAGCACAAACCGGCTGCGGTTCGCTTCCCAGCGATCAATCTCCGAAACGAGTTCATCCGGCAACGTCACAGTGACTCTCTTCATGAGTGTGATCATACTACGAGTCATACTTTCATTCAACGGTCACGAACGAAACTGAATTCTCACGGGGTCAACAC
>JAHECW010000125.1 GCA_024641545.1 Acidobacteriota bacterium | reverse complement strand
GGCGAGGAGCTTCCTTTTGCCTCCAGACGAGCCTTCGATGCCGTCATTCGTTCGCGGGCCGTGGTGCTTGACGAGATCGCCGCCAGAAATCGAAGCCTCTACTCGGGGTCCGACCCCGAAACCGCTGGGCTGGCCAACGAGTACGCGGCGGCCCGCGACAGGGTGGCGAGGTTGGTGATCCAGGGGCCGACCGGGGGCGACCCCGCCGTGTACCAGACCGACCTCGCGGCCTCCCGGGCGGAGAAGGACCGAGCGGAGCGGGCCCTGATGGCGCGGAGCGTTGAGTTCCGGCGCGAGCGCAGCCTGGATCAGGCCGGTTTCGACGAGGTGGCGCGCGGCCTGTCGTCCTCGGGAGCCCTGGTCGCGTATGTGCGGTACTACCGGATCGACCCGGAGCGATCCGGTCAGAGCTCGGAGCTTTCCTGGGATGAGGGCGCTGCCGAGTACGCAGCCTTCCTGTTGCCGCGGAGTTCAACTCGCCCGATCCTGGTCCCGCTCGGACCGGCCGACCCGATCGACGCGCTGGTGGCCGAGCTGCGGCGCCTGATCTCTTCCGCGCTGACGGCGGGGCCAATTGCAGGAAAGCGGACGACGGATCAGTATCGGTGGGCCGGAGCCCGCCTGAGGGAGACGGTGTGGGACCCGGTCGCTGCGAGGATCGCTGATTCGAGCCGGGTGTTCGTGGTTCCGGACGGGGCGCTCAACCTCGTCGACTTCGCAGCTTTGCCGGTGGGGGATTCGCAGTACCTGGTGGAACGAGGGCCGTTTATCCACTACCTTTCGGCCGAGCGTGATGTGCTCGGGTACGGGGCCGCGCCCGAAACCGGCGGGCTCCTCGCGCTCGGCGATCCGGCCTTCGACGAGCCGTCACTGTTCGCGGCGCTGGCGCCGGGTGGGGTGCCGGTGAAGATGGACGAGACCTACCGGCTCGCGAGTGCGGCCACCTACCGGGGACCGAGCTCGAGCTGCTCCGGCTTCCGCTCGATGCACTTCAGGCCGCTGCCGGCGACCGGCGACGAGGTGGACGAGGTCGTCGCCCTCTGGCTGAAGGAGAGCGACGGTCCCGAAGCCGAACCCGCGAAGCGTGACGATGTGATCGGCCTTCGAGGGTCGGCGGCGAGCGAGGCGGCGTTCAAGGCTCTGGCCCCAGGAGCGCGCACGATTCACCTGGCGACGCACGGGTTCTTCCTCGGCGACGGGTGCACCTCGACGATGGGGGGGACGATGCGCACCGCGGCCGGCGGCGCGGCTCCTGCGGTCGTCGGCGACAACCCGCTCTTGCTGTCCGGATTCGCGCTGGCCGGCGCCAACCACCGGGACGCCGCCGGACCGGACGAGGAGGACGGGATCCTCACCGCCGAGGAGATCGCCGCCATGGACCTGTCGGGCGTCCGGTGGGCGGTGCTGTCGGGCTGCGACACCGGCCTCGGCGAGATCCGCGCAGGCGAGGGGGTGCTCGGCCTGCGCCGCGCCTTCCAGGTCGCCGGCGCCCACACCGTCGTCATGAGCCTGCGGCCGGTGGAGGACGAGGCCAGCCGCGAGTGGATGCGCGCGCTCTACGCCAACCGCTTTTCACGAGGGATGAGCACGGTCGACGCGGTCCACGAGGCGAAGCTCGCCCTGCTGCAGCAGCGCCGCGCCGCCGGCGAGAGCACCCACCCCATCTACTGGGCCGGCTTCATCGCGTCCGGCGACTGGCGGTAGGGGAGGACCACGGAAGCCCGGTCACGATTGCCGGGCGTCGGCAACATCTTCAGTGAGTGATTCTAAAGCCTGGCACCGAAACCGAAACCTAAAGCCTGGCACCGAAACGAAATGATTCCTCCCTCTGAACCAAAGTTACGGTCCCGGTGGAATCGAAGCTGCGCCGGAGGAACCGACAAGTACGGAAGATTCGCCGAAAAACGCCGACCGGGCGGCCGCCGCGTTGGACTGCGTCGAGGAGTACCTGCTCGCGTTCTCGTGCACGACCCGCGAGCTGCTGCTGGTGTGGCTACACACTGTCTTGTCGGTGCACAACCGGACGGTTGGGCTTGCCGGTTCTGATCCCACTCAGGTTGGCGGGTTCATCCATGGGTTTGTCGCGCTCGTCCATTCCTTTCAAAAGCGATCGTCGTCATCCTTTATACGAAGCGAGTCATGCTTGGGGGGAGGTCTTGCCATGGAGAACGTCAGCCGTCTCGTTAGGTTCGGGCAGCGGGTTGCTGTTGCCGTCCTGGTGTCGTTCTCGGTCACCCATATTGCGTCCGCCCAGCTCGACCGGTCGCTCAACCCCATCCTGAGCCCGGCCGCCGCCGGCCCGTCCGGCGGGTCTGTCCCGACCGTAGCCGCCGATCTCCGGGTCGACGCTGATCCTCCGGGCGGAATCGCCGACCGCGCGCCGGCCGTCGCACGGTCGCTACCGCTCGAGTTCGAGGAGAACCTCGGGCAGGCCCGCGACGGCGTCCGCTACCTGGCGCGGGGGCCCGGATACGGATTTTCCCTGGCCGAGCAGGAAGCCGTTCTGGCGCTGAGCCGGGGGACGGGCCGAAGCGACACGCTGACCATGCGCCTCGCGGGCTCGAACCGCACGCCGCGGATCACCGGCGAGGAGCTGCAGTCCGGGGTCTCCAACTACTTCATCGGCAACGACCCGAAGCGATGGCGCAGCGGCTTGGCGCATTATGGGAGGGTCCGCTACGAGCGGGTCTACCCGGGGGTCGACCTGGTTTTCTATGGGCGCGACGGGCAGCTGGAGTACGATTTTATAGTCGCGCCCGGCGCCGACCCGGGCGCCATTCAGCTCGAGTATGCCGGGGCGAACTCGATCCGAATCGATGGCAACGGTGATCTCGTTTTGGTGCTCGACGATGGCGAGGTTCGCCACCGGGCGCCGCTCGTGTACCAGGACGACGGCGGTCATCGTCGGACCGTGGCGGGTCGTTTCGTTCTCGGAGTGGGCGATCGGGTGGGGTTCGAGGTGGGGGACTACGACCGCGCCGCGCCGCTCGTCGTCGACCCGGTGCTGTCCTACGCCACCTACTTCGGCGGCAGCGCCTGGGAATACCTCGAGGACATGGCGCTGCACACCGATGGCAGCGTGGTCCTGATCGGGGAAACCTCATCGGTCGACCTGCCGATGGCCGGGAGCCCGCCGCAGGCCGGCCTCAACGGGTCCTACGACGCCTGGGTCGCCAGGCTTTCGGCGTCGGGGACCGAGCTCGTCTACTCGACCTATATTGGAGGCAGCGAGGGGGACGGTGCCTTCGCCGTCGCGCTCGACGCGGACGGCAACGCGTATGTCACCGGCGATACGTCTTCCAGCGATTTCCCCGTCACCGGCTCGTCGTTCCAGGGCACGTCGGGAGGAAACTATGACGCGTTCGTGGTCAAGCTCTCGCCCAGCGGTTCCACGCTCGTGTACTCAACCTACCTCGGAGGCCTGGACTCCGATGGTGGCCGAGCGATCTCGGTCGCGCCCGGGGGCGAGGCGGTGGTCGCCGGTCACACCACCTCGGACGACTTTCCCATCGCCGGTCCGCCGTTCCAATCTACCCGAAACGGGAAGTACGACGGCTTCGTCACCAGGCTCAACGCCTCGGGCTCGGCGCTCGTTTTCTCCACCTTCCTGGGGGGGAGCGAGAACGACAGCATCCACGACCTCGTGCTCGGCGCCGACGGAAGCATCAATGTTGTCGGAGCGACGAGTTCGCCCGACTTTTCGACTGCGGGGTCGCCGGTGCAGGGGGCGTATGGGGGGGAGGGCGACGCCTATTTGCTGCGATTGAGCGCCGGGGGCGGCATGCTGCTGTACTCGACCTACCTGGGCGGCACGGCAAACGACTGCGCATACGCCGTCGAACTCGACCCGACCGGCTGGCTGCTGGTCGCCGGTGAGACGGAGTCCGGAGATTTCCCCACCGTCGGAACGCCGATCCAGGGTGAGTTGGGAGGGGGGAACGACGGTTTCGTCGCCGAGATCGACATCGCCGCCAGCTCGCTCGTGTACTCGACGTACCTCGGCGGCAGCGGTTTCGACTGGGTGTCGGGAATGGCCGTCGACGCCGCGGGCAACGCGCACCTCACCGGGCCCACAACCTCGAACGACTTCCCCATCGCCGGCACGCCGGTTCAGGGGGCGTACGGCGGCGGCAGCCACGACGCGTTCCTCGCCACCATCAACCCCGCGGGTTCGGCGCTCACGTTTTCGACCTTCCTGGGCGGCGGCGACTACGACGGTGGCGTGGCCGTGGCCGTCGACGGCAGCGGCAACCTCGTCCTCGCCGGAGGAACGAAGTCGAGCGATTTCCCGCTCGTGGGAACGCCATTTCAGGGAACGATTGCCGGCTCAATCGATGCCTTCGTCGCCCGGATCGCGACATCGAGTGGGACGGAACCGGCGGCCGGCTTCACCTGGTCGCCGATCGCGCCCGACGTCGGCCAGGCGGTGCAGTTCACCGATACCTCGACCGGGAACCCGACTTCCTGGAGCTGGGCGTTCGGCGATGGCCAAACCGACACGACGCAGAACCCGGTGCACGCGTATTTCTCGGCGGGCGCAGAGACCGTCACCTTGACGGTCAGCAACCAGTACGGATCGGGCTCGCGAAGCCAGACGATCAGCGTCGGCTGTGATCCGATTGCGGGCGCGCCCACTCTCACCGTCTCCGCGGTCGGTTCGGGCACCGTTCGCCTGACCTGGACCGCGGTCGAGGGCGCGACCGGCTACCGGCTCTACCGCTCGGCCTGGCCGGCGTCGTCGATCCCGATCGCCGAGGGCGACGGCCGCACCTACACCGACTCCCACGTCGAGCCTCAGACGTTGTACTGCTACTACGTGGAGACCTACAACCTGTGCGGCAACGGGCCGGTTTCGGGCTCCGAGTGCGTGACGACGCCGGCCGCCCTGCCGGAAGAGGCCTGGGTGCCGGTGGCGAGCCGAGTCGGAGGAGCGGCCGGGAGCACCTGGCGGACCGACCTCGCGCTGGTGAACCCGTGGGACTATCCGTCCGACTACGAGCTGCGGTTCCGGCGCAACGGGGAGCTCACGTTTGCCGGAGGATCGCTGGCCGCGGGGTGCCAAGAGATCCTGACCGATGTGGTCCACCAGCTCGGCGACAGCGGGTCGGGGACGCTCGAGGTGCGCTCTTTACGGCCGTTGAAGGTGAGCTCCCGGACCTACAACCAGAGCTCCTCCGGCACCTTCGGTCAGAACCTGCCCGGCTACCAGGTCGCCGAAGGTCTAGCCGCAGGGCAGTCGGCCTATCTGCCGCAACTGACTGAGAACGCGGCCTTCCGCAGTAACATCCTGCTCAGCAACATGAGCAAACAGCAGGCGGTTGCGGCGGTCGAGCTCCACGACGGCGCTGGGGCCGTGCTCGCGGATTACACGGTAACGCTGGACCCGGGTCAGTGGCGGCAGGAAAATAGGCCGTTCTTCACCAAAGCCGGCGAGGACGATCTGGCAGCCGGCTACGCCCGGGTGCGCGTCACCGCCGGTTCGGGCGTGGTGGCGCTCGCCTCGGTGGTCGACAACCTGACCAACGACCCCACCACCCAGGCGATGGTGGTCGCTCCCCAGGGGACCGCCTGGAGATGGGTGCCGGTGGCGAGCCACGCAGCGGGCGCCCACGGCAGCGAGTGGCGGACCGACCTTGGGATCCTCAACACCGGCGGCCAGGCGGCCTCGTTCAAGCTCCGCTTCCTCACCGGCGGCGAGGAGTGGAACAGCAGCGAAACGGTTGCTGTGGGGGAGCAGTTGATCCTGGTCGATGTCGTCGGGCTCCTCGGCGCCGCCGGCTCGGGGGCGCTGGCGGTCGAAGTCGGCCCCGGGGTCATCGTCAGCTCGCGAACCTACAACCAGTCTCCATCCGGGACCTTTGGCCAGAACCTCCCCGGTTATGAAACCGGCGACGGGCTCGGCGACGGTTCTTCCGCCTACCTGCCGCAGCTGACCGAGAACCCCTCCTACCGCACCAACATCCTGCTGACCAACACCGGTACGGCGCCGGCGGTCGCCAACGTCCACCTGTACGACGGAGCAGGGACAGAGCTCGCCAGCTACGTCACCGATCTCGAGCCGGGGGAGCAGAGCCAGAGGAACCGGCCGTTTTTCAGCCTGGCGGGCCAGCCCGACCTCGCATCGGGGTATGCGATCGTCCACGTGACCGTAGGGTCGGGAGTTGTGGCGTGTGCCTCGGTGGTGGACAACCTGACCAACGACCCGACGACCATCCTGATGGCGAAGTAGATCCAACGGCCCGACATCGGAATGACCATGACCGACTACCCTGAAACCCAGACCATCACCCGTGACGACTCAAGCTCGTCACGCCGGACAACAAGGTGATCTCGCTGCCGACCCAGGAAGAGTTTGAGAAGGTCCGCGGATCTTTGGCGGCGTTGGTGAAACGGGCGGCCATGGTTGGAAACAAGATCGACTACTTCCCGAATCAGGCCGACCGGCGGTACCGACTCCGCCTCTTTGTCGACCCGACCGCCCTGAGGCCGCAAGTGGCCGAGGACAGTTTCGAGCTCTCGGGCAGCTACGCGTATCTCGGCAGGATCTACTTCGAGGTCCCGGGCTCCAGCGTGCGACGGCGCGAAGTCGAGGTGCCCAGAATGTCACCCCCGAGGCGTTCTGTAGGATCCCCGTCGCGGGTTTGACGAAGGCTCGGTACGCGTCGGCACCAGCGTCTTGAAGAACTCCGCGTGGATGAAGTGCGCGAGACCTGCGCCGGCTACCAAAACGCCGACCGGGCGGCCGCCGCCCTGGTCAGTCGGTGTTCCGGACCTCGTACAGAGCGGCGGACTCGGTCATGAGGAGGGTCAGCAGCGGCGCGCCGCCGCGGCCGAGCTCGATGCCGTCGATCCGGTACCCCCATGGGTCCTCGACGGGTCGTTGGACCGGCTCCGGAACGCTCGTCAACAACTGCCATATCGCCGGCGGGTTCGAAGACATGCACGTGTGGTGCAAGAACCCCGCCGTTCGCTGAATCCTCTGCCGTCGATCGCGACACCGCGGTCCCAGCGGCAGCCGTAAATCAGCCGGAGCCCCACGATCACCCTCGGCCGCGTGAGGTTCCGCGATGAGGAGGTTCACCATGGACGTACAGGCCACGCCGTTCGTTTTCGACGCCGGGCTCACGAATCCCGAATCGCCCTCTCCGCGCAATTCTCCCCGGACCACGCATCGCCGCCAAGGCCGATCCGCGCCCAGCTTCGCCTGAGGACACGGGAGAGGCTACTCCCCCGCCACCTCCAACCGGTGGCCCGCCGAGTACGCGGTGAACTCGGGGGCGTACATGCTCTGCAGGGTGGCGGGGCCGACCTTGAAGGTCCCGGCCATGTTCGCCCGCAAGCGGTACTTGAAGGTGTACTCACCGGCAGGGAGCCACTCGAAGAAGAAGTTGGTCCCCGAGTCGCGGACCTCCTCGTACCAGCCGATCCCGAGATCCCACTTGTACTGCGAGTGGAGCGTCTCGGGCTCGAAACCCGCGCCGCGGGGATCGCGCAGATGGACGTACTCGGCGGCGTGTTTGGCGCTGATGGAAAGGTGAACCTCGACCTGGTCGCCGGGGGCGAGCTCCTCACCGTCGGCGAGCGGCCGTAGCACCCAGCGGGCGCCGTCGTTGAAGCGGCGGAAGTACTGCCGGGTCACGGCGAAGAGATCACCGCGAGCTTCCTCGGGGAGCTTCTCGGTCGAGAAGTGCCAGGTCGCCGAGGCAAAGGCGAAGCCCTTGGCCTTTTTTTCGACGACGATGGTCGACATCGTCCTCGGGTCGACCTCGGGGCCGGGGATCAGCACCCGATTGCGGGCGCCGGTGTACTCATCGGGTTCGAAGATCATCTCGGTGGTTCGCGGTCCTACGACCACCGTCGCGTCCTCCCGGACGCCGAGACCGTCTTCCTGCTCGAGGTAGTGGACGAGCGAGGAAATCACCTCGGCGGTGGCGCGGGTCGATTTCCAGTGGTTGAGCTTCTTGTTGAGCAGCAGCCACTGGACCATCCCGTGCCGCCGTTCGTCGGTCGGATCGAGCTCGTCGAGCACCCGCAGCGCGAAGGCGTGGGTCTCGATGGTGTCGTTGTACCAGAGCCAGGCGCGGTCCTCGGGCGCCCAGTAGGTCCCGAGGTCGCGATCGGTCTTCGCCGAGTCCATGACCGCGTCGAAGACCAGCACCGCATCGTCGTGGCGCCCGGCGCGCTCCAATGTCAGCGCGAGATAGCCCTTGAGCAGCGGCGAGTGCTCGCGCCAGTGGCGGAAGCTGAAGTCGAGCATGGTCTGCCGGTCATCGGCGGTGAAGACACCCCCGGTCCAGCTTTCGTCCGGGTAGTTGGAGAGCACGAAGTTGAGGTAGGTGACGAACTCCCAGCAACAATCGAGGTTGACCATCATGTTGACGAGCTCGTCGAGATAGTGGCGGTGCATATAGGCCCAGGCGCGGATGACCGTGTCCTTGGGCGCCTCGACGCCGAACTCGAGACCCTTGGAGAAGCCGTACAGGATGTACAGCGTCATGTAGGGCGACGGCGGCCCGCCCGGCCACCACGGGAAGGCGCCGAGCGAGGTTTGGGCCTTGACCAGCTTGGCCAGGGCGGCGTCGCGCTCGGCGCTGGCGACCCTGGGGTCGAGCACCTTGATGAGATCGTCGGCCTCCTCGGCGCCGCCCCTCGAGGTGCGCAACCAGGGTGTTTCCTCGAGGGTCATCTTGCGGTTGGGGTCGGTGGCGTCCCAGGTCTCGTATCGGACGTCGCGTTCGGCGAGCTTGGCCGCCATCCGCGCCACCGAGGGGTAGTCGTCGAAAACGCCGGCGACGATCCCCGACGAGAGGAACCGGTTGAGGGTCTGCTCGGTGCACTCGTAGGGGTAGTCCACCAAATACGGCAGCGCGTTGAGCACCGAGTAGAAGAGCTGGGCGTCGACGGTGACCACGAGCTGGTCGTGGATCAGGCTCGGGTCGTCGTCGGCTTTCATGTCCGCGAAGCTGAGCTCGCGTCGGTCGCGATCGCGCAGCGTCACGAAACGCGACTGGGCGAGGTGCATCCGCCCGGGCAGCACCGGCAGCGGCCGCAGCTCACCGTCGGAAAACGCTCCGGCGCGAGCCGTCACCCTGAAGGCCACCGTGCCGACGCGGGCGGGGACCAGAACCGGGAAGGCGAGATCGGCGCCGCCACCCGGCTCGACTGTGAAAGGCACGCCGGTGGCATCATCGGCGGCAAGCCCGAAGAGCGGCCGCAGATCCTCATCGGTCTCCGGATCGATGATCTCGAAGTCGAGCGCGCCGGACAACGCTTCTTCACCCGCGTTGTTGACCACGACCTTGATCGCGGCCTCATCACCCTCGCGCAGGAAGCGCGGCAGGTAGGGCCGCACCATGAGCTCCTTGACGCTCCGGGTCGTGCGATGGGCCGAGCCGCCGCGCAGATCGCGGGTCACCGCGTGGACCCAGACGTTCCACTCGGTGACCGAATCGGGCACCTCGAACTCGATGACGGCGGCGCCGTCGGGGTCGAGCAGGAGATGCGGTTCCCAGAACGCGGTTTCGGAGAAGTTCGAACGGAGCTCCATCGGGGCTTCGCCGACGCCTCCCCCGGAGGCGTCCTTCTCTTCACGGAGCAGGACTTGGTTCTCGCCCAGGGCCTCTCCCTCGAAGGCCCGATCCTCGGCCACGGCGGCCGAGGGCAGGGCCTGGGCCATCATCTCGCGCCCGTCGGCCATCTCCATCTTGGCGGCGTAGAGCCGTCCGCCACGGCCGGGACCGCCGACGCCGTAGCCCGAGATCGTCTTCAGACGATCACCCCGCAGACCGGGATAGCCGGGCAGGCTCGAGAAGCCATGGCCCCCCTGCCACACCGGAGAGGCCGCGCCGAGGGTCGACCAGGCGCTCGCCACTCCGGTTCGAGTCGGGTAGAGCGAGAGCGGGCTCGGCGGGGTGTGCGGCGCGAAGATGTCGAGGGAGCGGTCGTACATATAGGCCAGCAGCTCGGCCGAGGCGGAATCGACCAACGACTGGTCGCGACCGCGCACGGTGACGCGGAAGGTCTCGGCGGTCCCCGGGCGCAGCCGGTCCCTGAAGGTGGCGAACTCCAGATCGAGCTCGCGATCGGTCCACGGCACCATCACCGTGGCGCTCTGCTCCATGAGCTGGAAGTCGCGCACGAGCTTGAGGGTGACGCCGAACCCGCCGCGGTCGGCCATGGTCACGGGAAACTCGATCACCCCGCTGCGGCCGGGTCCGAGCTCGCGGCGTTCGATGCGGCTGCCGTCACGGTAGATCTCGAGCACCATCTGCTGCGCCTTGAGACCGGTGTGGACGAGCAGCCGGGCGGTGCCGCCCACCTCCACCGACGACGTCTCGAAAAGGAGCACCATGGGCAGATTGAGGGGCGTCCGGCGCGGGCCGACAACCACCAGCTGTTCGGCGATTTCGAAGGTCGCTCCGAAATCGTCCTTGGTGGTGTAGAGCAGCCGGTACGCACCCGGATCGACCCCCGGCAGGTCGATCTCCGCCGCGCCGTCGTCGCCGTGGCTCAGGGTTCCGGCGGCGACCTCGGGACCCTCGGTCCAGGTCGCCATGACCGCTCGATGATCGTAGGTCGTTTCCCATCGGGCGCGGAGCCCATCGCCGGTGCTGGCATAGTCTTCATAACCCAACCGAATCGGCCGGTTCAGGTCCGCCGGCATCGGCGCGTCGTCAGGTTGTTCGAGCCGCAGCAACCGCCAGGCGCCGGCGCCGGCGCGCGGGCTGCCGTCGAGATCGGAACGGACGACCCTGAGCGTCGCCGGTTGATTCTCGGAGAGGAATCCCGACGCCGAGGCGATCGAGGCCTCCACCGCAACGAAACCGAGACGGAAGCTGCGTTCGGCCGAGCGGGTCTCGCCGCCCTCGTCGGTCACATCCACCGCCAGGCGATAGCGATAGGTCACTCCGTCGCCGGCCTCGCGCTCATCGGCCTCGGGAGTGAAGCCGATCTCGAACTTCCCTGCCTCGTCGAGCTCGCTCTCACCCGACGCCACGACCTGGCTTTCGCTCTGCGGGGACGGGTACCACCAACCCCACCACCACGGGTAGACCGGTTCGCGGGTCACCCGCCAGCCGACATCTCCGGTGACCACCGGAAGACCGAAGTAATACTGGACATGACCGGCCAGAACCGCCGGTTTGTTGAGGCGCAGCGCCTCGGGGGGGTCGTCGATGCCGACTTCGAACGTCGGGCGTTTGTACTCCTCGACCCGCACCGGGGTGTCGCCGCCGAGGGACGTCTGCAGCCGCCACTGACCGAGCAGGCGTCCGGCGGGGATCGCGAAGCTCGACGCCGCCGAACCGAATTCGTTGGTCTCGAGCGTGGTCTCGGCCACGACCTCGTAGTTGGCGTCGATCAGGCTCACCGAGACCGGGGCGCCGGACAGGGTCCGATAGCTGACGTCGTCGCCGCCGCCGCTGTAGGCCACCACCTTGAAACGGAGCTCCTGCTGCGGCCGGTAGACCGAACGATCGGTGTAGACGAGCGCGGCGGTGCGGGAGCCGAGCTCGTTCTCCTGGTATCGCCACAATCCCCTGAGGTCGTAGGCGAGACTGTCGCCTGAGCTGGCGATGAGAAAGTGCCGTTCGCGGTTCCAACCGCCCTGATCGAAGTGGACCCGCCCGGTTGCGTCGCTGCGTCTCTCCGCGATCCGGCGATGGCCGCTCCGCCAGTCGAAGCGATAGAGCTCGATGTTCGCTCCCGCCACCGCCGCCCCGGTCGAACCCGAGCGCGCGGTCACGTCGTAGCCGCCGTCGGCCGGCTCGCTGACGAGCACCAGATCGGTAAGGAGGAAGTTGAGCGCCTGCAGTTGGTTGCGGTCGTCGGCGAAGTCCGCACGCGTGGACGCGACGATGAGGTAGGCGCCCGGGTCGGTGATCGGCGGCACGCTGTAGCTGATGTGCGACCGGTAGTCCGGGGTCGGCGGCAGTTCGACGGTCCACTCAGCCACCGGTGTCGTTTCCGCCATGATCTTCGGCACCTCGCGGTAGCCGGGGAGGAGTTCACGGTCTTCGGCGGAGGTCACGGCCGCAACCAGGTCGTAGGGATAGGCGCGGAGGTGGAGCGCGCCGAGGTTCTTGAAGTCGATCTGGATCGACCGGCGATCCTCACCATCGGCTTTCATGGTCATCACCGCGTAGCTCGGCGCCTCGATGCCGGCAACCAGGTGGTTGCAGCGTTGTCCGCCGATGGACTTGGGGTGACGGTCACGACCGGCGAGGGCGGCGGCACGGGCTCGGATCAGCGCGTCCGGAGTCTCCTCGGCACGGATCAGCTCGGCGAGGAGCGACTGACCCATGGACCACCACTCGAAGCTCGGATCGAAAGCGGTCTGAACCGCTTCGAGATGCTCGCGGATGGCGAGCCGATCGTGTTGATTGCTGAACGAGGCGTCGAGGCGTCGAAGCCGCTCGAGCCGGGCCTCGAGAGCGGCCTCGGGACGACCGGCCCCTCGATGCCACGCCTCGAGATCGTCGAGCACCGCGCCGATTTTGACCAGCGGGTGGGTTTCCGCCGCCGCCAGATCGAGCCCGCTCGATTTCGCCGGGTCGCCGGCCAGGAGAGCGCTGAAGTCGATCCTGAAGGTCTCGTTGCTCTGGTCCGGCCGCCACATGGACGTGTCGGCGAGGAACTCGATCCAGAGAGAGCTCACCGCATCGCGGAGGGTGCCGCGGATGCGCGGCGGGTAGTCGTTCTGCTCGATGTAGCGGGCGAGCGCACCGATGCCCTCGTCGCCCCAGGCTTCGCGCCGCGACCAGACCTCGGCAAAGGCGCGGTTGGCTTCCGCGACGATCTGGTCCACATCCCACTTCTTCAGATCGAGCTCGCCGGCGGTCTCCACCCGTTCGCGCTGGCGGATCTCCCACGAGTAGCCGCGGACATAGGTGGCGAGGGCGTCGGCGTAGTAGAGCTCGAGCACCGCTCGCGACACCTCGTCCTCGGGCCACGGAGTCTGCTTGAGGAACCGCACCGCGGTTTCATAGCCGTGCAGCGCAGTCCGCAGCTTGACCTGCTCGACGATGGCGCGGGTCCATTGCCCGGCATCGCCGGCAGCCTCGGCCCGCTCACGGATCGCTTCGACGACCTCGTTGGCGGCCTCGTACTTCTGTTCACCGTACAGACGTTGGACTTCGTCCCAGCTCAGGCTGTCCTCCTCAATGACCTTTCGGTCCCCAGGGCGATCCCCATTGTCGCCCGGCCCGGCGGCAACCCGCAGACCGACCACGCCGGAAACGACGGTGGCGGAGACGAGAACGAGGATGATCGAACCCAGACGACGAAGAGGCAGCGTTTTTTGCATGGCACCAGTTTAGACACAGCCGAGGCACAAGAGTTCCACAACCGTCGATCCACCTTGGATCGGCGACCCGCTCATCCCGAAGAACCGCGCCGGTTCCCGAGGCGGTTCCTCGGGGAAAAAAGAAACAACCGTCGCATCCCGGGGAGAGCATGGAGAACGAACCCTGCCGGTTAACGTAGAATGCTTGGAGAGACATGCGATTGCTTTTTGCACTCCTCGTTGCCCTCATGGCCCTTCCGGTCGCCGCCGAAGACGGCTTCACTCTCGGTCTGGCCGAGATCGACTTCAGCGTCGAGGCGCCGGTGGAGACTCCGAACACCGTGGGAGCGATGGTGACCGGCGAAATTCCCGCCGAGCGCGCCGAGGTTCTCGCCTTCCAGGCGGCTCTCAGGCCAGGCAACGCCAGGGAACGGACCCAGGCTCTGTGGAACTCGGACATGGCCCGGGTCCACTACGCCCTGGCGGCGCAACAGGCCATGCTCGGTCGTGAAGGCCTGGTCAACGGCGGCCGGATGGCCGGCCTCGGGATGGCCACCGCCGGGATCGGCGACGGCGACCCCAACGGCGCGCTGGGGATGGCCCTCGGCCGCGGCAGGTGGGCCGAGATGAACGCCAACGAAAAGCTCCAGGCCGGGGTCGAGGCGACGATTCTGGGCGCCATCCTCGCCTTCATGGTGTCGTACGCAGACTAGGAGCGTGTAGTGAATAGAATTGGCGGCGCCTTTCGGGTGCCGTTTGGCCCGATTTCCGGCGTATTCTCAGCCCATACCACCAGTATGAACCTGCGAATCCGACGAAAATCGGCCTCAAACGACCCTCCGAAATCCATCCACCATCTATCCACCACACGCTCTTTGCCCGAAAGCCGTCCTTGATCCTCCGCGTCCTCCTCCTATCCGACACCCACCTCGGTTTCGACTTTCCCCTTCGGCCACGGGTCGAGCGCCGCCGCCGCGGCCCCGACTTCTTCGCCAACACCCGCGCGGCGCTGGCCCCTGCCCGGCGCGGCGAGGTCGATCTCGTCGTCCACGGCGGCGATCTTCTCTTTCGCTCGAAAGTGCCCGCCGAGCTCGTCCGTCTCGCACTCGAACCGCTGCTCGAGGTCGCCGACACCGGGGTCCCGGTGGTGCTGGTGCCGGGCAACCACGAGAGATCGACGTTGCC
Source organism: Acidobacteriota bacterium (assembly GCA_024641545.1). Taxonomy (GTDB): domain Bacteria; phylum Acidobacteriota; class Thermoanaerobaculia; order Thermoanaerobaculales; family Sulfomarinibacteraceae; genus JAHECW01. The sequence goes on along the minus strand of JAHECW010000125.1, from coordinate 845 downwards.
CTTTCCCCTGCTCGCCGCCCACGCGCACCTCCACGTCTTCGATCAGCCGCGCACGATCGGGATCGATGTCGCGGGCTGCCGGGTCGCCGTCGCCGGATTTCCATGCGAAAGGAAGGAGATCGGTCTTAGATTCGCCGAGCTCGTCGCCGCGACCCGCTGGCAGGCCGGCGCCGACGACCTGAGGTTGCTCTGCCTCCACCAGACCGTCGAGGGCGCCACGGTCGGACCGCAGAACTACACCTTCAGATCCGGATCAGACATCATCCCGGGGAGCGATCTCCCGAACGGATTCGCCGCCGTGCTCTGCGGTCACATCCACCGCCATCAGGTCCTCACCCACGATCTCGGCCGCCGGCCGCTGCCGGCGCCGGTCTTCTACCCGGGCTCGGTGGAGCGCACCAGCGCCGCCGAACGGGACGAGGCAAAGGGATTTCTCGTACTCGAGTTCGAGGCTGGTCGTGATACCGGAGGCCGCCTCGTCGGCTGGCGCTTCCACGAACTTCCCGCGCGGCCGATGATCGACATCGACGCCTCGTCCGAGCGCGGGCAGGACGTCGACCTGAGATCCCGGCTGCGGTCGCGGTTCGAGTCGGCCGACCCCGATGCTGTCATCAGACTCAAGGTCGGCGAATCGCTCACCGAGGAGGAGCGCCTCGTGTTGACCGCAGCATCGCTGCGAGAGCTCGCGCTTCCGACCCAGACGGTGGAGGTGGCCTGGGCGCGCAGGACCGGTGGTGATACGTGAGCCTTTTGCAAAAAGCCTGGTCCTCGGAGAATCAACGTCCCAGGTCGTGACGCCGGCGAGGGCGCCGGCGCTACAACAGGCTGAGATCCATTGTGGGGCC
>JAHECW010000012.1:51034-57153 GCA_024641545.1 Acidobacteriota bacterium | reverse complement strand
AGAGCAGGGCGTCAAGGTAGGCTTCCTTCCTGTGGGGGGGGGCCGAATAGAGCTGCTCGAGCCGACCGGCCCGTCCTCCCCCATCGCCAAGCATCTCGAGCGCCGGGGCCCCGGGCTGCATCACATCTGCCTGCGGGTCGAGGATATCCGCGCGGCCATGGCTTCGTTGGCCGACCGGGGCTACCGCCTCCTCTCCGGAGAACCGCAGGAGGGTGCCCACGGCTGTCTCGTGTGTTTTGTCCATCCGAAAGCAGCCGCAGGCGTGCTGGTGGAGTTGTCCGAGTCCCCCGAGGCGAACCATGCCGAATGACGATTGCGACCTCCCGGCCATCGAAGTCGGGTCGCTGGTGGTTCTGCACTGCACCAACCCGAGGGAGAAACACTGGGGCCTGCTGGTCCGGATGGACTCGCTCGGCGTCGTGCTGCGCGGCCTCGATCTCGCGTCGGTCGAAGACTGGCTGGCGCAGGAGCGGAGCGGCGGCGATCCTCTCATTGCTCCTTCGACCTTCTTCGTTCCCACCCATCGTGTGGTCCGGCTCGACCTCGATCAGAGCGGCCCGGTGGTTGTGAGCTATGGTGATCGCTACTCCCGAGAGTGCGATCGAGACGTCCGACGAGCGCTCTCCGGAGGCGTGTCCGGTGACAAGGCGAACTGAGGTGGCGCGTCGTGGAGTGGTCGTTGCGGCGGCTCTCGCCTGTGCCGCCGTGATCTCCGGCTGGACCCTGCTTGCATCGGCGCAGTACGGCAGCCAGGTCGATGTCGACGCGGTCGTCGTGCCGGTGACGGTTCGTGACGCGAAGGGTAGGGTGGTCAAGGGCGTCGACCAGAACAAGTTCCACCTCCTGGTTGACGGCTACGAAGTGCCCATCCGAGATCTCCACCTCGAGAACGACCTTCCCATCAGCCTCGGGTTCATCCTCGACACGTCCGGCTCGATGGCCGGCCGCAAGCTCGAAGGCAGCCGGAACCTGATCATGGCGTTTCTCGCCGAACGCCGCCAGGAAGACCAGCTCGCATTGTGGACCTTCGGCAACGACCAGGTCGTCGAGCGTTTCCCCTTCGGCATGGGCTGGTACCTGCTGCCGAGAATGCTCGAGACCATCAAGCCGTGGAGCACCACCGCCCTGTACGACATGGTGCGCCGGGTTCCCGAGGTGATGGAGAAGGCCGATCACCACCGGCGCGCCGCCATCCTGCTCACCGATGGGGTCGACAACGCTTCCTTGATCACCGCCGCCGAAGCGACCGCGATCGCTCGCGGTCTCGAGACGCCGATCTATGTGCTCGGGGTCGAACCGCCACCGGAGCCCGACGCGGCCGGACCCTCATACGAGGAGATCCTGACCCTCATCGCGGATGGCTCCGGCGGGCTCTATCGCAGGATCCCTCGCGCCGAGGACATGCCCGAGGTCGCGCGAACCCTTCTCGATGAGCTCTCTTCCCGATATATCCTCACCTTCACCACATCGGGCGTCGGTCAGCGCAAGTGGCGACCCATCCAGGTCAAGATCGACGGACACCAGGCGGTGACGAGGACCGGCTATGTCGGAACGTTGCCGTGAGAAGGTGAGAGTGAAGCGAGAGAAGCCCTCTGCCTCACCCCTAACCAGTTGCCTTCCGAGATCACATTCTCCCCGCCCAAGCTGTATTACAATGTACTGGTTGGACTTGAAATCGTCATCTGAAAATCACCGAATCGGAGTCGTGTGGAGGTCAAGATGCGCAAAGTGTTCCTGATGATGGCAGCTTGCTGTGTTCTTGCAAGCCCCGCCCTCGCGGGCGGGGGCGTTGATTTGTACGGCGCGTACGGCGATGTCGTGGACGGTGAGTACGAGCTGGGGATCGGCGCGCGTGTCAGCCTCGGTGGGACGCACTGGATGTTCGATTTCGGCGCCACCGGGTTCCAGACGGCCGAAGGCGTTTCGGTCTTCGACGATGTCCCGAGCGAAGACAACGATGTCAAGTACCGCGTCTTCGACCTCGGGCTGCGCTATCTCTTTTATGACGGCCACAAGGTTCGCCCGTATCTGGGCGCCGGCCTCAGCTACGCCCAGGTCAGCGCAACGATGGTTCGCATGGACAGCGGACTCGGTCTCTACGGGATGGCCGGCCTGCGTATCGGCAAGTCGCGGGGAATCAACTTCATGGCCGAGTTGATCTATCGCTGGGCCGAAGTTCAAGCGCGCTACGCTTTGGCCGGCGAACGGGATGTCACCGTCGGCGGACTCGGGTTCCAGGTCGGAGTTTCGTTCGTCTACTGAGCCGATAGAATCGACAATCCGAGGCGCTCTCGGAGTTCATCTCCGCGCCCGCGGCGTGGTTTGGTGGTCTCACGGTTCGCCGGCCAACCCGGCCGGGCACCGTGGTCGATCCTGAACCGGCCCCTTTTCTCCGGATGGTTGTGCATCGAGCAGGGCCGACCGGCGAAAAGGGGTAGAATCGCCGAGCAGATGAAGGAGTCCCGATGCCCCTGAACGACATCCGAAACCGGGCGGCGGCTGCGCTCGCCGCTGCGGTCGAGGCCGAGTTCGGCTCTCGGCCCGACGAGGTGGTTTTCGAGGTCGCGCCGCGGAGAGAGATCGGCGACCTGGCCTGGCCCGGCGCTCTGCCGTTGGCGAAGGTGCTCAAGAAGGCGCCGCGGCAGATTGCCGAGGCGGTTGCCGAACGCGCCGAGTGGCCGCCCGAGATCGCCAGGGTCGAGGTCGCCGGCCCCGGCTTTCTCAACCTCTGGCTCGACCGACGTGAGGTCCTCGCCCGAGCGCTTCGTCACGATCTGACCCACGACACGGACGGTGCGGGCAAGATCGTCGTGGAGCACACCAACATCAACCCCAACAAGGCCGCCCACATCGGCCATCTCCGCAACGCCGTCCTCGGAGATGTCCTGGTTCGGTGTCTCCGCCACCTCGATTTCGCCGTGGAGACCCAGAACTACATCGACGATACCGGTGTCCAGGTCGCGGATGTCGTCGTGGGGATGCTCTTCCTGACCGAGGCCGAGGTGGCCCGGGCCCTCGGCGTCGAGACCGTTCGGCGCGACGAGCTCCTGGCCATGGCCCTCGAGCGGGACCCTGGTGGCGTCCCGACGCCGTCGACCTCTGATTTTGACGACTTCTGTTGGGCGCTCTACCCGCAGGTGACGGCACGGTATGCCGAGGACGAAGCCTTCAAGGCGCATCGCGCCGAAGTGCTGGGAGCTCTCGAGGCGGGGTTCGGCGACCTCGAACTCGACCAGGCGATCCAGCTTTTTCGTGGCGCGGTGATCGCCGGTGAGCACTGCCCGCCGAGGGTCGTGGCGCGATTCGCGGCGGCGGTGGCCGATGCCAACGTGCGCTGCCACCTCGCGACCATGGCGAGGCTCGGGGTCGGCTACGATGTCCTCCCGCACGAGTCCGACATCCTCCATCTCGGGTTCTGGAGCCGAGCGTTCGATCTTCTCAAAGCGTCGAATGCGATCCGGCTCGAGGACCAGGGCAAGAACCAGGGCTGCTGGGTCATGTCTCTTGCCGACAGCCCCGAGTTTGCCGACATGGACGACCCGGACAAGATTCTGGTCCGCTCCAACGGAACGGTGACCTACACCGGCAAAGACATCGCGTATCAGCTTTGGAAGTTCGGTCTTCTCGTCGACAGCGATGGGGCGCGGCATGATTTCGGATACCGTCGATACGCCGACTGGAGCCAATCGGCGCCGGCGGCGCCGGTGAGTTACGAAATCGGCGACCGGTTGCTCGCGACCACCACCTCTGACGTCAGCGAACGGCTGGAGGGTCAAAGTTTCGGATCGGCTGCCATGGTCTACAACGTGATCGACGTTCGCCAGTCCTATCCTCAGAAGGTGGTGAAGGAAGCGGTTCGGGTGCTCGGGCACCCCGAGGCCGCCGATGCCTCGGTGCACTTTGCCTACGAAATGGTGGCTCTGACTCCGGCAGCGGTGAAGTTCATCGAGGAACGCAGCGGCGAGTCCTTCGGTCTCAGCGACGACGAATTGTCCAAGTCCTACGTCGAGATGTCGGGACGGCGGGGGATCGGCGTCCGCGCCGATGAGTTCCTCGATGTCCTCGTTGACGCTGCCGAGGACGCCGTGGTCGGTCGTCTCGAGGGAGTCGGCGCGCCTGCCGATGTCGCCGACAGAGCGGGCGCAATCGCCGTCGGAGCGCTCCGCTATCTGATGGCGCGGCAGTCGCGAAACCGGGTCCTCGCCTTTGACTTCGATGAGGCGCTCGCATTCGAGGGCGACACCGGCCCGTACCTTCAGTACTCGGCGGTCCGGGCCGGCAAGATCTTCGCCAAGCTGATGGAGCGGCGCGGCGAGGGTCGGTTCACGGCGGATGAACTGGATCGAGTCGGCGAGATCGAGATCCCGGACGATCTCTGGGGCCTGGTTCTCGAGTGCGTGCGCCGCCGTGACGTGGTGTCGCAGGCCGTCGCCAATCTCGAGTTTTCACTCCTCGCGCAGCACGTCCACAATCTCGCCCAGCTCTTCCATCGCCTCTACCACTCCAACCCGGTGGTTCCCGAGGAGGATGCAGGACTGCGGGCGATTCGTCGCGCCGTCTTCACCCTTTTCGTCGACGAAATGCATGTGCTTCTCGAGGAGCTTCTCGGGATTCCGATACCGGAGGAGATGTAGGAGCACCGAGCGCCTACGGGCCCCTCGTCGAGGGACCGGACGACACTCGCTGCTGGCGATGTCTGGTGCACATCGAATGATCTTGAATAGGGTGCCCTGAGGAGCCACGGCCGTTGACCCGGCCGCTGCCCCGGTCTCGGTTTCGGCTTCCCGGGGTTTCGGCCTTCTGGTCCGCCTCCGGCGGCCCATCGGGCATTGTGGTGCGAGCGTCTCGCCCGCAGGACGGCGTTGTGTTAAGGCACCATCGGGAATCGGAACGGCACGCGGTTTCCTGGGGCTCCGGCCTTCTGGGTCGCCTCCGGCGGCCCAGCGTCGCACGGGCAGCGCGGTCACGAGGGGCGGAAGGAAGGGCGGTGACCGCGCTGCCCGCGCGCCGGCGGCCTCATGTCGACCGGGAGAGATGCACCAGGTCGCTTTCGCCGTGGGTTGCCCGGCTTCGGCATTGTGCGGAACCCATGAGGTTGCCGGAGGGTTCTCGCGGCACAATGCCGCGCCCGGCACGCCCCGGTGAGCTGTGGGCCTTGGCTTCCCGGGGCTATGGTGATTGCCGCTGCCGCTGCCGCTGCCGCTGCCGCTGCCACGGCCACGGATGCTGCCACGGTAGCGGCCACGGACGCGGACGCGGCAGCTCATGAGGATCGCAGGTCGGCATCTCAACGGGCCGGTCCGTCCATCGTATGATTACTTCTGGATGGAGTTATGAACGACGATCAAACCAAAAATCTGTTCGAGCGGCTGTCAAGACAGATCTTGGGGCTCATCGCCAAGACCAACGATCCGGTAGCCCACCGTGCAACGGCGGTCGCGCTGCTTCACCACAAGATTCCGGGAGTTTCGTGGACCGGGTTCTACTTCCTGCGCGGCGAGGACCTGGTGGTGGAGGCCTATCAGGGTCCCGTGGCCTGTTTGGTCCTCGAACGTCACATGGGTGTCTGCTGGGCCGGGATCAATCGAAACGAGACCCTTCTCGTGGACGATGTGGAGGCATTCCCAGGCCACATCGCGTGCGATTCGCGCAGTCGGTCCGAGATCGTGGTGCCGGTCCGAGACGGGGCCGGTCGGGCCGTCGGGGTGCTCGACGTCGATTCGCACCTTCCGGACCACTTCACCGAGGCGCACCGGGAGGGTTACGAGACCGTAGTCCGCTTGCTCGAGGAGCGTTGGAGCGGGTGACTCAGGCCGACGATCATCCCAGACAACGGTAGGATCACCCGACGTTTCGGCGCGAGAGCTTGGCATCGGCCGAGAGAATTGCGAGGAGAGGCGCTCTCTCGCTCACCCTCCGGGTCAGGAGCGAAACGTAGGAATCAGAGAATGTCTCGATCGACGCGATCCGGCTTGGCAAAGCTCCCCCTTAAGGGTACGATGCGGGCGCTGTGCGGGAATTCACAAAGTCCCGCCTGGAGGCTCTCATGGCAGGCAATCTCCGTGGTCGTCACTTCCTCAAGCTGCTCGATTTCACGTCGGAAGAAATCCGCGATCTGC
>JAHECW010000012.1:0-50934 GCA_024641545.1 Acidobacteriota bacterium | reverse complement strand
GATGCGGGCGCTGTGCGGGAATTCACAAAGTCCCGCCTGGAGGCTCTCATGGCAGGCAATCTCCGTGGTCGTCACTTCCTCAAGCTGCTCGATTTCACGTCGGAAGAAATCCGCGATCTGCTCGTCCTCTCGGCGACACTGAAGGCCAACAAACGAGCGGGGTTGCGTGGCCGAACCCTCGAAGGCAAGAGCATCGCCCTGATTTTCGAAAAGCCGTCGACCCGGACGCGTTGCGCGTTTACGGTCGCGTGCATCGACGAGGGCGCCCACCCCGAGTACCTCGGCAAGGGCGATATCCAGCTCGGCAAGAAGGAGACCGTCGCCGACACGGCGCGGGTCCTCGGGCGGATGTTCGACGGGATCGAGTTCCGCGGTTTCTCCCACGCCACGGTCGAGACCCTCGCCGAGTATGCCGGCGTGCCGGTGTGGAACGGGCTCACCGACACCTGGCACCCGACACAGATTCTCGCCGACCTGCTGACCGTGCAGGAGGAGTTCGGTCACCTCGATGGTCTGGCGTTGGCGTATGTCGGTGACGGCCGCAACAACATGGCCAACTCGCTCATGGTGGGTTGCGCCAAGCTCGGAATGGATGTTCGGATCGTGGCCCCCGAACCGCTCCACCCGGAAACCGGCCTGGTCGACCGGGTGGCCGCCATCTGCGCCGCGACCGGCGGCAGGATCACCGTCACCACCGACGTGTCCGCTGGAGTCGACGGCGCCCACGCCGTCTATACCGATGTCTGGGCCTCCATGGGCGAGGAAGCGCTCATCGCCGACCGCGCCGCAGTGCTCGGGCCGTACAAGATCACACCGGAAGTGATGGCGGCAACCGGGCGTCGAGAGGCGATCTTCCTCCACTGTCTCCCGGCGTTCCACAACCTCGAAACCGAGGTCGCCAGGCAGTTCCCCGATATCCGCGAGGTCTCGGACGAGGTCTTCGAAGGGCCGCAGTCACGAGTTTTCGACGAGGCGGAAAACCGACTTCACACGATCAAGGCAGTGATGGTCGCGACCCTGGGTCGCTGACCTTCGCGAGGTCACCAACCATGAGAAGAATTCTGATCCTCGGGGCAGGTCGGTCGGCCCCGTACGTCATCAAACGTCTGCTCGGAGCCGCCACCGTCCACGGCTGGCAGGTGACCGTTGCCGACCGCGACCTCGCGTTCGCCGAAGCACGGATTGCCGGTCATCCCAACGGCCGCGCGATCGCCCTCGACGCCTCGGACGAGCAGCAGATGGCGAGTTGGATCGGCACCGCGGATGTGGTCGTCAACGTCCTCGCCCCCGCCTTCCAGGGAAGGGTGGCGCGGCTCTGCGTCGAGGCCGGGGTCCACATGGTCTCGGTTTCCTACCTCCAGAAGGAAACACAGAACCTGGATTCGTGGGCGCGCGAGCGGGGAGTCCTCCTGCTCGCCGAGATGGGTCTCGATCCCGGCATCGACCACATGATGGCGGCCGAAGCGGTTCGAGCGACCGTCGATGCGGGTGGAGTGGTGCGGTCATTCCGTTCGTTCGGCAGCGGGGTACCGGCCCCCGACTCGCTCTCCAACCCGTTGCAGTACCTGGTGACCTGGAACCCGTGGAACGTGGCGACCTCGGGCGGCGCCGGCGCCCAGTACCTGCAGGACGGGCGGATCCGCATCGTGCCCCAGAGTCGGCTCTTCCTCCATACCTGGCCGGTGGATGTGGATGGTGTCGGTCGTCTCGAGGGTTATCCGAACCGCGATTCGCTCTCCTATCTGGAGCATTTCGGTCTCAACGGGGTGCACACGATGATCCGGGGGACCCTTCGCCATCCGGGTTTCTGCGAGACCTGGTCGAAGGTGGTGAAGCTCGGGCTGACCAACGACACCATCCACATTCCAAGCCTCGGGAGTCGATCTCCACGCGAGGTGGTGGAGATGTTTCTGCCCATCCCGGTCCCGCCGGAGCGCGTCGAAGCTGCGGCCACCCTCTTCCTCGAGCTCAACCCCACCAGCCGGCAGATGGAGAATCTCCGTTTTCTCGGCCTCTTCGACGATGAGCCGACGGGGTGCAGCGGTGACACGGCGGCCGCCATGTTGTCCCATCTGCTCGAGACCAGGTTGGCGCCGCTGCCCGAGTCGCGAGACATGGTGATCATCGTCCACGAGATGGAGGTCGAATACCCGGAGAGCGACCGGGATTCGGAAAGGCAGACCTTCACCATGGTCGAATACGGCGAGCCGCTGCGGATGTCGGCGATGGCAAAGACCGTCGGTTTGCCCGCAGCCATTGCAGTTGAGATGTTGTTGACGGGTGAGATCGAACTGCGGGGCTGCCTGCTGCCGAGTCACCCGGAAATCTGCGATTCGATCCTCGCGCGCCTGCGCGCCGAGGGTCTCGAGTTCATGGAGAGAATCGAGCCGTTGTGAGACCGGCGGCATCGTCCGCGAAAGGGGATTGAGCATGAAGAAAGTCGTCGTCTTCGGGGCCGGCCTGGTGGTGCGCGCCCACGTCCGCTATCTGTTGGAACATGGGTTCGCCGTGACCGTGGCCAGCCGGACAGTTTCCAAGGCCGAGAAGATCATCCACGGACACCCGAACGGGACTCCCATCGCTTATGACATCAGCACCGAACCCGACAGGCTCTCGGCGATCATCGCCGAACACGACCTGGCGGTGAGTCTGCTGCCGTGGCAGTACCATCCGCAGGTCGCGAGGGCATGCCTCGACGAGGGCAAGCACATGGTCACCACCTCCTACGTCAAGGACGAGATGATGGCCCTCGACAAAGAGGCGAAAGACAAGGGGATCATTCTGATCAACGAGCTCGGTGTCGATCCCGGCATCGATCACATGACCGCGATGAAGGTCATCAACCGTGTCCACGCCGAGGGCGGTGAGATCACCACTTTCCAGTCCTACTGCGGTGGACTGCCGGCGCCGGAGGCCAACAACAACCCCTACGGTTACAAATTCTCCTGGAGTCCGCGCGGTGTGCTGCTCGCCGGCCTCAACAACGCGCGCTACAAGCGCTACGGCGAAGTGGTCGAGGTGCCCGGCCGCGAACTCTTCGACCACGTGTGGAAGGTCGATGTCGCGCTCGAGGGCGTTCCCACCGAGCTCGAAGGTTACCCCAACCGTGACTCCATGCCCTACCAGGACGTCTACGGCATCAAGCCGCGCGACGTCATGTTCCGGGGCACGCTGCGCAATCCGGGTTGGTGTGGTTCCATGAAGCAGGTGGCACGTCTCGGCTGGCTCGGCACCGACGCCATGGCGGGTCTCAAAGGGAAGACCTACGCCGACGTCACCGCTCGTCTGGCCGGCGCCGACGACACCACCGACCTCAAGAACAAGGTTGCGGCTCATCTCGGGATCGATGCCGATGGTCCCGAGATCGCCAATATGGAGTGGCTCGGTCTGCTCGGCGCGGATCCGCTGCCCGGTCCCGCTGCTCCGGTGGACATCCTCACCGCGCGGATGTTGAAGGAGATGTCATACGACCAGGGTGAGCGGGACATGCTGGTGCTGCAACACACCTTCATGGCCGAATTTCCCGATCGCAGAGAGCACATCACATCGACCATGATCGATTTCGGTATCCCCGGGGGCGACTCATCCATGAACCGCACCGTGGGTCTGCCCGCAGCGGTGGGTGTCCGGTTCATCCTCGAAGGTCGGTTCTCTCAACCAGGAGTCATCGTCCCGGTGATACCCGAGTTCTACGAACCGGTGCTCGAGGAGCTTCAACGTCTCGGAATCAAGTTCACCGAAGCGGTCGAGGTGGCGAAAGCGTAGTTCACCAGCACATTTTACGACTTTTGACATGGGGCCTATCGGCCCCATTTTCTTAACTTTAGTGACGATTTTGGACGGCGGGAGCGACGCTGCCGATTTTCTCGTATTTCTTTCAGGAACCATTGTCGCTACAGTTGCGTAGTGATTGAAGAACAAGGAGGCATACCATGTGTGCTCAGTACAAAAAGATGAAGTTCGGAGTCATGATCGCCGTTCTGGGATCGGCTCTCACCGCGCTGACGGCCGTGGAAGCGGCTGACAATACCGGGACCGAGGTCACCTTCCAGGCACGGGCGATCAGCAGGCTGGCGATCGAGCGGGCCGCGTCTGATTTGCTCGATATCCGTGTCGACCGGTGGTCGACCGATGAAGAACGGGAGGCGCTCGTTTCGATCCTTGAGTCCGAGGGCAACCACGCTCTCGCTACCGCCATGAACGACCAACCCGACGCGGGATTCGCCAGGTTCGATCCCAGAGGCGGCAGAGGGCCGGGAAGAGACCCCCGCAAGTCGACCCTGCGCTACGCCAACGAGATCGTGCGAGACGAAACGAGAGAGGTCATTCTGATCACCAACCTCTACATCGGGTTTGGTTCCAAGGCGCAAGGGGCCGACGGCTCCAAGTTGGCCGAGTACCCGCTTTCCTTCATTCTCCTCAAGTTCCACAAGGACGCTGACGGTACCTGGCAAAAGGGCGTCGGCAGACTGTTCGTCGGGGCGAAGGTCCGGTTCGACCACATCGGCAACAAGTTCACCATCGATGAGTTCCCGAATGATCCGGTTTATCTCAAGGACGTGACGATCAAGTAATCCGACCGCGGCTTTCCCACAACGGTCATTCCCGACGCGGGTCCGTTCGGCCCGCGTCGGTCCTGTCCTCCGGTCCTCGCTCGAGCATCCCCCCTGGTATCCTCCTTTGCCGTGAATGACGCTCTCCGCCACCGCGAGCTCATGGTCTTCGGCTCGATCGATCGGGCGATCCTCCACCTCGGGGCGCCGGCGGCGTTCGCCGCCCTGCTCCAGGCCGGGTTTCTCGTGGTCGATACCTTCTGGCTCGGTCGGGTCGGCGCGGTCGCCATCGCCGCCGCGTCGACCGCCGGCTTTGTCATGTGGCTCGCGCAGACCCTCGGCGAAGGAGCCGCAAACGGCTCGGGTGCGGTGCTCGCCAACGCCGTCGGCGCCGACGACGAACCCGGAGCGCGCCGGGCCTCCTCGGCGGGGCAGGCGCTCGCGGTGTGGGGCTCGGCGCTGGTCTCCACCGCCGGGCTGGCGGGCGCCCACGGGGTCTTTGTGTTCATGGGCACGGCGGGCGACGTCAGTACCGCCGGCCTGAGCTATCTCCGGGTGATCCTGCTCGGGATCCCGGCCTACTTCGTCTTCACCTGGCTGTCGGCGGCCTTCCGCGCCACCGGCGATGCGCAGACTCCGCTCAAGCTGCTGGCCATTGCGGCGGCCGTCAACGTGATCGCCGATCCGATCTTGATCTTCGGCCTCGGACCGATCCCGGCCCTCGGCGTGACGGGGGCCGCGCTGGCGACCATTTCGGCGTGGCTCGTGTCGGCAGTTTGGGGCTGGCGGCTCCTCGGAGCGATGGGACTTCGCCCTCTGCTGCGGGATCTCGCGCGGCCACCCGGGAAAGAGAGCTGGAGAGCGCTCAAGGTCGGGCTGCCGCTCGCCGCCGAAGGCGCCTTCTTCTCGGTGATCTACATCTTTCTCACCAAGGTCACCACCGATTTCGGGACACCGGCGGTGGCGGCCCTCGGTGTCGGCCACAAGCTCGAGCTGCTCAACTACTTCGTCTGTGCGGGCATGGGCGCCGCCGCGACCACCCTTGTGGCGCAGAACCTCGGCGCCGGCAATCCTGCGCGTGCGGCTCGCGCGACATGGCGGACCCTCTTTCTCACGTGCCTGCCGGTGGGTGCCGTGACCCTGGTCCTGGTGTCATTCCCCGAACAGGCGGTGGCGGTGTTCAACGCCGACCCTGCGGTGGTCTCGGCCGGAACGACATATGTCCTCCTCGCCGGCTTGAGCCAGCTCTTCATGGCTTTTGAAGTGGTCTGTTTCTCGGCGTTTGCCGGCGCTCAGTGGACTGCCGTGCCGGCCGCCGTCGAAATCGGGTTCACCGCGGCGAGGGTCCCCGTCGCGATGGCGCTCGTCGCTCTCGGTCTCGGGGTCGAGGCGGTGTGGATCGCCATTGCCGGCACCACCGTCATCAAGGGCTCGGTCCTCGGGATCTTGTTTCTCGTGCGCCACGGGCGGGGATGAGATTCAGGTTTTCAGCGATTTCGCCGGGGCGCGTTTTCGCGGCCGGGCAGGATCGAATACAATACCCCCGCCACTACGGAGGAATAGCCATGATCGAAAGAATTCAAGAACTTCTCGGTGACCAGGCGTCACTTCTCGACTACCGGTGCACCGGCGTTTCCAAGGACCAGCTTCATCTTCCCGGGAGTGACTTCATCGACCGGGTGATGGCGCAGACCGATCGCAACCCCCAGGTGCTGCGGTCGCTCCAGTCGCTCTATGATCACGGCCGGGCAGCGGGAACGGGATATGTTTCGATCCTGCCGGTGGACCAGGGTATCGAACATTCCGGGGCCGCGTCGTTTGCGCCGAACCCGATCTACTTCGACCCCGAAAACATCGTCAAGCTTGCCATCGAGGGCGGCTGCAACGCCGTCGCCTCGACCCTCGGTGTGCTCGGGTCGATGTCGCGGAAATACGCGCACAAGATCCCGTTCATGGTCAAGATCAACCACAACGAGATTCTGACCTACCCCAACTTCTACGACCAGACGCTTTTCGCCTCGGTAGAGCAGGCCTGGAACCTCGGCGCGGCCGGCGTCGGCGCGACCATCTACTTCGGTTCGGAGAACTGCCGCCGACAGATCATGGAGATCTCCGACGCCTTCCAACAGGCGCATGAGCTCGGGATGTTCACCGTCTTGTGGTGCTATCTGCGCAATCCCGCGTTCAAACACGAGGGCACCGACTACCACGCATCGGCCGATCTCACGGGCCAGGCCAACCACCTCGGCGTCACCATCGAGGCCGACATCGTCAAGCAGAAGCAGCCGACCAACAACGGCGGCTACACGGCGCTGAACTTCGGCAAGACGCATCCGCTGGTCTACGGCAAGCTCGTGCCGGACAACCCCATCGAGCTCACCCGCTGGCAGGTCGCCAACTGCTACATGGGCCGTATCGGCCTCATCAACTCCGGCGGTTCGTCGGGCGCCAACGATCTCGCCCAGGCGGTGACGACCGCGGTCATCAACAAACGGGCCGGAGGCATGGGGCTCATCTCCGGCCGCAAGGCCTTCCAGAAGCCGATGGCCGACGGCGTCAAGCTGCTCAATTCAATCCAGGATGTGTTCCTGTGCGACGAGGTGACCGTCGCCTAGCAATTCGCACCGCCGGCGACCGGCGGCACGAATTGCGGTGGCGCTCGGCGGCACTCGCGCCAATCGGACCGGGGGGGTGCGACAGACAATCATGCGAAGCGGGGCCGGGAACGGCTCCGCTTTTTCTTTTCCGGGTCCTTGGCCCAACTTGCTCGCCAGCCGAGCGCGGGTTACCGCGGTAATTGTTGCTGATCATGAAGTAGGGTCTTTGTCTCATAAATATTGACAGCTTTGAGATGGTACAATCGACATGGTCCTCGTCATCCGCGGGGGCTGATCTTCGACCGGGGGTGCCGTCGATGCGACGAGAATCGTGGGTAGCAGGTGTCGTGTGGGTGTGTCTGATGGTGATAACCGGCGGAGCCGGCACGGTCTTTTCGCAGACCTGTCCCGAGCCTGTGAGCTGGCTGCCGCACTCGGAGGCGAAGGCCGTCGCGAAGGATGGCAACTTCGCCTACTTCGGTAGCGGGATGGCCTTGCTCATCGCCGATATCTCCAACCCATCGAACCCTCATGTCGTGGGAGAAATCCTCCTCCCAGGCGTGGTGCAGGGGATCTCGGTTTCGGGTGGATACGCGTATGTGGCAGCAGGAAGTTTGGGGCTTCGTGTGATCTATGTCGGTACTCCTTCGACGCCGGTGGAGATCGGATCCATCGACACCCCCGGGTACGCGAACGATGTCGAGGTGTCGGGCGGCTTCGCCTATGTTGCCGATGGATCACAGGGACTACGAGTGGTCGATATCGGCACGCCATCGGCACCGGTCGAGACCGGGTCCCTCGATACACCGGGCCATGCCTACGGGGTGGCGGTCTCGGGTGATCACGCGTTTGTGGCGGACGGGACACAGGGTCTTCGGATCATCGATGTTTCGATCCCGACCAGTCTCGTTGAAGTCGGGTCGTACTCGGGGGGCTCGGCCTATGCCGTCGCGATCGGTGGATCCCACGCCTACGTGGCTTCCGGTTTCTTCTTGGCGGTCGACGTCAGTGATCCGTCATCGCCGATACTGGCGGACTCCTCATCGCTTGCGGGCAGCACGGCTGTCGAGGTTCTCGGCGATTGGGCATATGTGACCACCAGCGTCGGCGGTGTGATCGTTTATGACGTGAGCGATCCGACTCAGATGGACCTGCGGTACATAGGGAACACCGATGGTACCGGCCATGACCTGACGGTTTCGGGGACCATCGTCCTCCTGGCCGATGGTGGCGGCGGGCTCCGCATCTTCAACATCAACTCGCCTTCGTCGCCCGTCGAAATCGGCCATATCGACACCCCCGGCCTCGGGGACGCCGTCGCCGTGTCGGGCGGCTACGCCTATATCGCCGAGGTGCAGGAGGGTCTCCGAATCGTCGATGTCACCGATCCCGCCCAGCCCTTCGATGTCGGTACTTACTACAGCTACACGGCAAACCCGGGTATCGCCGTATCCGGAGACTATGCCTATCTTGCCGATGGAGAGGACGGTCTGGCGATCATCGATGTCTCCACACCTGCTGCACCGGTTCAGGTCGGGACCAGCGATACCCCCGGTTACGCCTACGGTGTCGCCTTGTCCGGCGACTACGCATTCGTGGCTGACCTCAGCTATGGCCTGCGGATCGTCGACATCGCGAATCCGTCTGCGCCGGTCGGAGTTGCGTCGATCGACACTCCGGCTCAGGCGCAGGGCGTCGCGGTTGCCGGAGGGTTTGCTTACGTTGCCGATGGCTGGGGTGGTCTGCGGATCATCGACATCAGCGTTCCGGGCTCCCCCATAGAGGTTGGAGCGTGCACTGACGTTAGCCATGCGTGGGCGGTGGCCGTGTCGGGGAATTACGCCTATGTTGCGGACTCTAACGGTGGCCTCAAAGTCGTCGACGTGAGCGAACCCACAACGCCGGTGCTGGTTGGAAGCGCCTCTGCCTTCGCGGTGGCTGTTGCGGTTTCAGGCGGTTTGGTCTACGTGGGCGACCCCTACGCGGGCCTGAGGGTTTTCAATGTCAGTAACCCGGCCGCGCCGGTGGAGATTGGCGATCCGGTCGACCCACCCATCGCCATCGGGGTCGCTGTTGCGGATGGTCTCGTCTATACCGCGTCCGACTGGGGCGGTTTTGCCGTCTTTCGTGATTGGGCCGTCCTGTTCAGCGACGGCTTCGAGTCAGGAAACACGACGGAGTGGTCGGGGACCGTGGGAGGAAGCTGACAGACGGTCGTCGCCGCAGATGGTGAGGGCCTCGTTCTTGCGGCCTCCCTCCGCGCCGGGAAGGACGCTTCGGATGGCTCTCGCCGTGGGTTGCCCGGTATGACATTGTGCGGGGCGCTGCGAGGAGCCGGTCGGACGTTGCCGACACAATGTCAAACCCGAGGCACGCCCCGGTGAGCGGTTTCTCCGCGTACCCGGCTCCGTGCACGCATGCTTGCCACTGCCGCTGCCTTTGACCCCGGGTCACGAAAAACCCCCGCCGGTCGGCGGGGGTTGGTGTTTTGCGATGGATTGGCGGGAGCGAAGCGACCGCCACCGCAATTCGTCCGACGAATTGCCGCTACATGATCGCGAAGAACGGGCTCCGTTCGCCGGACCTGATCGCCGCGCCCTTGGCCGCCACGGTGGGCAGGGCGCGGTAGCAGAAGTGGATCGCGGTCTGAACCTTGTTGTGGTAGAAGGCCGCTTCGGCGTGGCCGGTGAGGAACTCCTTGTATGCCTTCTTGTCCTGGGTCCCGATCCCCTTCTCTTCGAGAATGGCCGCGAGCTTGGTCTTCGCCAGCATGGCCTGGTCGAGGAGCAGGTGGGCGCCGACCACGGTGCCGACCATGTCGAGCAGGGGCGGCGCGTTGAGCAGCACCATCTGGATCGCGTCGGGCCGTTTGGTGAGCTCCTTGGAGATGGTCTCGATCTGTTTCAACGCGGCCGCCAGCATCCAGGCCGGTTCCATCAATTCACTGTCTGACTTTGCCCGTTGAAAGGTCTTCTCGGCGGCGCCGAGGATCTCGCGGATCGGTTTCCCGCCGTTCATCGGCAGCTTGCGGGCGACAAAGTCGAGGGCCTGGATCCCATTGGTGCCCTCGTAGATACAGGCGATCTCGGCGTCGCGCATGTACTGCTCCGCGGGGTAGTCCGATGTGTAGCCGTAGCCGCCGTGGACCTGCAGGCACCAGTGGGTGACCTGGACGCCCCACTCCGAGCACCAGGCCTTGCAGATGGGCGTCAGCAGCTCGACATAGGACTTGTACTTCTCGGACTCCTCGCCCTCGAGGAGGTGGTGCATGTCGAGGTAGTAGGAGGTCTGGAGGAGAATCGCGCGCATGGCTTCGGTGTAGGCCTTGGAGCTGAGCAGCATCCGGCGGACGTCGGGATGCTCGACGATGGGCACCTGGGGCGCCTCGGGGTTCTGCATCTCCTTCCAGGAGCGCGACTGGAGGCGCTCGTGGGCGTAGGCGAGCGCCTGCTGGTGGGCGGCGCCGGCGGCAGCGCACCCCTGGAGACCGACATCGATCCGGGCCGCATTCATCATGTGGAACATGAGCTTCATGCCGTGGCCCTCCTCACCGAGGAGGAAGCCGCGACAGTTGTCGTTCTGACCGAAGACGAGGGTGCAGGTCGGCGATCCGTGGATCCCCATTTTCTCCTCGATGTTGTTGCAGTACACGTCGTTGGACTCGCCCAACGAACCATCGGCATTGACCTTGATCTTCGGGATGATGAAGAGGGAGAGTCCCCTGGTGCCGACGGGGGCGTCGGGGGTGCGGGCCAATACGAGGTGGATGATGTTCTCGGTGAGGTCGTGGTCGCCGCCGGTGATGAAGATCTTTTCTCCGGTGATCTGGTAGCTGCCGTCGTCGTTCTTGACGGCCTTGGTCTTGGACGCGCCGACATCGGATCCGGCCTGGGCTTCGGTGAGGCACATCGTGCCGGCCCACTGCCCGGCGAGCACCTTCTCGACGAAGAGCCTTTTCTGCTCCTCGGTGCCGAATCCCTCGATCATATGGCCGACGCCCCGGGTCAGCATGAGGGTCAGCGAAAAGGCGACGTTGGAGCCGTTGAAAAACTCGTTGACCGCGGTGCCGATGATTTCCGGCAGGCCCATTCCGCCATACTCGGGGTTGGCGAGGAGACCGATCCAGCCGCCCTCGGTGACGGTCTGGTAGGCGGTGTGGAAGCTCTCGGGAAGGGTGACCACCCCGTCGTTCCATTGCGCCCCGATCCGGTCGCCGTCCTCGTTGCACGCCGCCATCTGTTGCTGGGCGATCTTGACGGCTTCGTCGAGGACCATTTCGATGTTCTCGAGGTCCCAGTCGGCGAACTTCTCGGCCTCGAGCAACTTGGCGGTTGGCAGCCACTCGAAGAGCTGGAACTTGACGTCGCGTAGATCAACTTTGTAGTCCATGAACGACCTCCTTGGGCAACGTGATGGCATCCACAACGTGGGTGTGGACGGAGTCATCGGTCAAATGAATGAGCACTCATTCATTCTCTTTGAACCGCGGCACAAAATCAAGGGA
The DNA here is from genome assembly GCA_024641545.1 of Acidobacteriota bacterium. Taxonomy (GTDB): domain Bacteria; phylum Acidobacteriota; class Thermoanaerobaculia; order Thermoanaerobaculales; family Sulfomarinibacteraceae; genus JAHECW01. The sequence continues at coordinate 39,280 of JAHECW010000012.1, read as the reverse complement.
TTTTTGCCGAGATGCGGCAATTCATCGGATCGGACGGCGGAGAAATCGCCATCCGGTCTCGTGAGTGGATGTTGAGGAACGAGGGCTACCTGCCGGCTTCTCCCCGTTCTCGGGTAGGTCGAGACAGCTGGCGGGGGCGACCATGGTTTGTGGTCGTCGTTTCGGCCGCCAGGGGCTCCGTCATTCTTGGCCGCCCTCGGCGGCCGAGAGTCGTGCGATCGGTGACCTCATGGCGGAGCCGGGGCAGATGCACCGGCACGCCCCGGTGGGAGACTGCCCCTGTTCCGGCCGGCGAACGTCTCATCGGGCGCGGAAACGGAAGCGGACGCGGTGATTGTCGAAGGCGCAAAAAGAGACCGCCGGCGGTTGCCGGCGGTCGGTTGTCGTGGTTTGCTGTGCCGACCTACCGCCGACGGCGGTCGTCCCGGCGCGGGCCTCTGCCGCCGCCGCGGCTGTCGCGGCCACCGCCGCCGCTGGGGCGTCCGCCGCGGAGCGGGTCACGCTCGGGGACGTCCTCGCCGCGGGCGCGGGCTTCGTCCTCGAGGATGACGCGGTGCGACAGCTTGATCCGGTCGTTGCCGTCGATGTCGATGATCCGGACCTTGATGGTGTCGCCCTCGTTGAGGACGTCGCGGATATCGGGGATTCTCGTCATCGAGGTCTCGGAGATGTGCAGCAGGCCGTCCTTGCCGGGCAGGATCTCGACAAAGGCGCCGTAGGGCTCAATCCGCTTGGCCACGCCCTCAAATTCCTCGCCGATCTCCGGGACCTTGGTCAGGCCCATGATCATGTCGATGGCCTTCTGCGCCGCAGCCTCGTCGCTCGAAGCGATCTGCACGGTGCCGTCATCCTCGACGTTGATCTTGCACCCCGTCTGCTCGACGATGGAGCGAATCATTTTGCCGCCGGGGCCGATGACGTTGCGAATCTGCTCGACGTCGATCTTGATGGAGTAGATCCTCGGGGCGTAGGGCGAGACTTCCTCACGACCTTCGGTGATGGCGGTCGCCATGCGCTCGAGCAGGAAGAGCCTGCCGCGGCGGGCCTGGTCCATCGCCTGCTCCATGATTTCCCGGCTGAGGCCGGAAACCTTGATGTCCATCTGGAGGGCGGTGATGCCTTCGGTGGTGCCGGTGACCTTGAAGTCCATGTCGCCGTAATGGTCTTCCTGACCGGCGATATCGGTGAGCACCGCGAAACGCGATCCGTCGGAGACCAGACCCATTGCCACGCCGGCGACGGCGCTCTTGAGCGGAACGCCGGCGTCCATCATGGCCATCGAGCCGCCGCAGACCGAAGCCATGGACGACGAGCCGTTGGACTCGAGAATGTCGGACACCACGCGGATGGTGTAGGGGAAATCGTCCGGACCCGGGAGCACCTGTACCAAGGCCCGCCGCGCTAGGGCGCCGTGGCCGATTTCCCGCCGACCGGGACCGCGCAGGAAGCGCGCCTCTCCCACCGAAAACGGCGGGAAGTTGTAATGCAGCATGAACGGGTTGCGGGTGTCGCCCTCGAACGCCTCGACGATCTGCGAATCCTGCGAGGTGCCGAGGGTGCAGGTGACGATGGCCTGGGTCTCGCCGCGGGTGAAGAGCGCGGAACCGTGGGTGCGCGGAAGAACGCCGACCTCGCAGCTCACCGGTCGGATCTCGTCGAAGGCGCGGCCGTCGAGGCGCTTGCCCTCATCGAGGATGGTGGCGCGGGTGATGTCCTTCACCATGGCTGAGAAGACGCTCTTGGCCCAGCGCTTCTGGTCGTCGCCGTCCTCGCCGGAAATTTCGTCGAGGGCCTTCTGGCGGACGGCCTTGATGGCATCCTTCTGGTCGAACTTGCCGAGGGTCTTCATGGCTTCTCGGAGCTCGACGGTCCACTTGGAGCGCAGCGCATCCTCGAACTCGGCCGTCCACGGCGTGGACGGGGCGGCAAAAGCCGTCTTGACCACACCGCGCTCGGCGACGATCTCGCGCTGCAGGGCGATGAGCTTCTTGATCTCCCGATGGGCGAGATCGAGGGCGTCGAGGATGACCGCTTCGGCAAGCCCCGAAGCGCCGCACTCGACCATGGCGATGGCGTCTTCGGTGCCCGCGACCACGAGGTCGAGCTCGCTCTCGGCGAGCTCGGCAAAGGTCGGGAAGAGGACGAACTCGCCGTTCACCCGGCCGACGCGGACGCCGGCGAGAGGGGTGTCGAAAGGGATGTCCTTGGCGGCCATCAGGGCCATCGAGGCGCCGGTGATGCCGAGGACGTCGGACGAGTGCTGGGGATCGGCGGACATCACCCAGGCAATGACCTGGGTTTCGCGGTACCAGCCGTCCGGGAAGAGCGGGCGGAGGCCCCGGTCGATGACCCGGCAGGTCAGGATTTCACGCTCGGTCGGACGGCCCTCGCGCTTGAAGAAGCCGCCGGGAATCCGGCCTCCGGCGTAGGCATTCTCGCGGTAGTCAACGGTCAGCGGCATGAAGTCGACGCCCTGGCGGACATCGTCCTCGACGCACGCGGTCACGAGGACCATGGTGTCGCCGAGGCTGACCACGACGGAACCGTTGGCCTGCTTCGCGAGCTTGCCGAGCTCAAACGTGAGCTCTTTTCCGCCGATATCGACGGATTTCGTAGTGACGTTCATTGGGGTTTCCTATCTCAGCCGCGCAGGCCCAGGCGCTCCACGAGCTGTCGGTATCGGGTGATGTCTTTGCCCTTCAGATACTCGAGAAGACGACGGCGACGGCCGACGAGCTTGAGAAGCCCTCTCCTGGAGTGGTAGTCCTTCTTGAAGGACTTGAAGTGCTCTGTGAGGAACTGGATCCGGCGGGTCAACAGTGCGATCTGCACTTCCGGCGAACCGGTGTCGTTGGGATGGGTCCGAAACTCATCGATGATGGTTGGCTTCTGGGCGTCAAAGTGACTCATTGCATATCTCCACTATCCTCCGGTGGCAAGGAGGCTCAGGTACGTTAGCAGGAACTTCATTCTCTGGCAATTATTGTGCGTCCCTATTCAACGGAAACCGGTAAATTCAGCGTCTGCGCCCGTGCGCGGCGTCATCGGCAAACACCATCGCCGGTTGGATTGTCAGGGTTCTTCCCCGCGCCAGGACGGCCTTGACGGTTCCGATTCCGATCAGGGCCCCGTCGGGCGCTCGGACGGTCACGTGTTCGTCGATTTCGACCGTCTCGGACCCGGATCGGAAGACCACAACCTCCTGGCCGTGGGTGAAGCGGTCGGCGGCTGTTGCGTTCACCGTCAGATCAGAAAAGGGAAGCTGCGCCTTGTCGAGTGGAATCCAGGCATCCGAATCGATGATCTCCATCGGGTCCTTGGTGGTCTCCAGGACCTTCTGGGGCAACGCGTTCTCGAGGTTGTACGGGCCGATGGCGAGCCTGCAGAGATGGTGGAGGTAGCCGCCGCACCCGAGGAGAACGCCGATGTCATGGGCGAGGGACCGGACATAGAAACCGGTGGATGTCTCGACCGTCAGGTCGATCTCGGATGGCCTTTCCGACCGGAGGTTCAGCCCATGGACCGTCACCGATTTGGGCTCGATCTCCACGGTTTGGCCGTTCCGCGCCAGCTCGTAGAGTTTCTTTCCGTCGACCTTTTTCGCCGAGTACGGCGGCGGCACCTGATCGAAGGTGCCGGTGAATCGTCGCTCCAGGTCCGACAGGAGTTCGAGGTCGATGGCCGGAGCCTCGCCGCGGGGTTCGATCTCCTCGCCCTCGCGATCATAGGTGGTGGTGGCAAAACCGAGGCGTACGATGCCGTTGTAGGTCTTGGGCCAGCCGAGCAGGTACTGCTGGAGTCGGGTTGCGTGACCGATGCAGAGCAGGAGAACGCCCTCCGCCATGGGGTCGAGGGTGCCGGTGTGGCCGATGCGGCGTTCCTTGAGAGCCCGACGCGCTTTGTCGACCACATCGTGCGAGGTCGGACCGCTCTCCTTGATCACCGGGAGCAGACCCGAGAAACGGGGCGGGCGCCGTCGGCTCATCACCGACCTCCAAGGACGTCGCTGAGGGCGGCTTCGAGGCGCGCCCTGGCGGTTTCGAGATCGGTTGCGAGCGCACAGCCTGCCGCGTTGGTGTGGCCGCCGCCGCCAAACGCAGCCGCGACGACGCAAACATCGACGCGACCGCGCGAGCGGAGACTGACCTTGACCACTCCGGGCTCCCATTGCTTGCAGAAGATCACGGCCTCGACGTCGGCGACGGCGCGGGGGATGTTGATGATCTCGTCGGTGTCGGTGCTGTCGGCGTCGGCGCGTGCGAACGCAGCCTCATCCACGGCGAGGCTGGCGAGCCGGCCGTTGCAGAGAAACCGCAGCGTCTTGAGGGCTTCGCCGAGCAGCCGCACCGAGGCTTCGGATCGACCGTCGTGCACCCATTCGGAGATGGTCGGCGGATCGGCGCCGCGCTCGACCATCTCGGCCGCGGCTCGAAAGGCGCGCGGCCGCGCGTTGGAGTACCTGAAGTCGCCGGTGTCGGTGGTCAGGGCGACATAGGTGTTGACGGCGGCGGCGGGGGACGGTTCCACGCCGGCGGTTTTGAACATGGACCAGACCATTTCGCCGACGGCGGGCGCCTTCTCGTCGAGATAGTTGACCTCGCCGTAGGCCGGGTTGGCCATATGGTGGTCGATATTGAGGATCGGAACCCGGTCGAGCCCATCGAACCCGGCCCGGTCGAGCTCGGGACACTCCACCGTGACGACGAGATCGAAGCCTTCGGGAAAGTCCGGGGGCAGGCTTTCGGCCACCACCACCGCCTCGACGCCGGGCAATTTGGCCAGATTGATCGGCGCCGGGTCGCGATTGACGATCACCGTCTCAATCCCGAAGGCGGAGGCGAGTTCAGCGAGGGCGAGCTCGGAACCGATGGCATCGCCGTCGGGGTTGCGGTGGCACGTCAAGAGCAAACGGCGGGCGCTGCGGAGTCGGTCGACGGCAAGCGCCGGATTGTTTCCGGTGGGGGTCACTGCGGCTCTCCGTCGTCGGTCGCGCCGTCTTCGTCCGGGGCCAGAACACCTTCATCGTGGAGCTTTTGAAAGACCCGCTCCATGTGGTCGCCGTACTCGTAGCTGGTGTCGCGGAGGAACTCCAACGAGGGGACCATCCGCAGCCGCATTCGGCGGCCGAGCTCCCGGCGCAGAAATGGGTTGGCCGCGGCAAGCCCGTCGGCGGCCTGACGTTCCCGCTCATCGTCGCCGATCACCGAGAAATAAACCCGGCTGTGCGAACGGTCGGCCGAAAGCCGGACGACCGACACAGTGACACCGGCGAGGCGCGGGTCGTTGACTTCGTGTTGGAGCAGCTCCGTCAGCACGACGCGAATCTCACCCTCGAGACGGGGGTTTCGGCTGTAACTCTGCTGATTCACGACTCACTCTCGCCTTTCCGCCCGGTCGGGGCCGCATCCTCAGACCTGGTGCACCTCGACATCCCAGTCGAGGATATAGCCGGTCCAGTTTCGCTCGATGGTGTCCGAGACCCGTTGCAGTCGCGCCTCGACGTCCACCACGTCGGTCGATACCGCGCAGATTGCGAAGTCGGCCCGCTGATGGAGGTCCTGGTGATCGGTCTCCAGAACCATGACCTGATGACGGCTGCGAAGCCGCTCCACCAGCGAGCGGGTTTGGCTTCGTTTGGCCTTGAGGCTCCGGGCCTCCGGGATATGGAGCCCGAGCCGCGCGATACCGACGTAGATGTTCCTCTTGCTCATGATTGTTCTTCGCGGGCCGCCAAGGTGCACTCGCCCGCCGCGGTTTCGTTATTCATGACAGCCGGCCCGCCCCGTGTTTGGGGTGTTACAGCTCGGGAGCGACCTCCACCATTTTGAATGCCTCGATGACGTCGCCTTCCTTGATGTCGTTGAAACGGCTGAGCCCGATACCGCACTCGAAACCCTGCCGGACTTCGCTGGCGTCGTCCTTGAAGCGCCGAAGCGATGCCAACTCGCCCTCGTAGACGACCACGTTGTCGCGCAGGAGGCGGGCCTTGGCGGTGCGGGTGATGACGCCGTCGGTGACTTTGCAGCCGGCGATGGCGCCGACTTTGGGTACCTTGAAGATCTCGCGAACCTCGGCGTGGCCGAGCTCCTCCTCTTTGAAGATGGGATCGAGAAGACCGACCATCGCCTTTCTGACGTCGTCGACGAGGTCGTAGATGACGGTGTAAAGGCGGAGGTCCACCTGCTCGCTCTCGGCGAGATCGCGGGCGGTCCGCTCGGGCCGCACCGCAAAGCCGATGATGATGGCGTTGGATGCGGAGGCGAGCATGACGTCGTTGGTCGTGATGGCACCGACCGACCCGTGCAACACGTTGATCGCCACCTTTTCGGTGGTGAGAGTGTTGAGGGTTTCACGGAGGACCTCGACCGAACCCTGGACATCGGCCTTGATGACGACGTTGAGTTCCTTGAGCTCTGATTCCGCGATGGAGTCGAAGAGATTCTCCAGCGAAACCTTGCGGTTCGCCATGAGCCCTTCTTCTTTCGCTCGCTGCCTGCGGTAGCTTGCGACCTCGAGAGCCTTGGCCTCGTCGTTGGTCACCTGGAGCACGTCTCCAGCCGCGGGGACCTCGTCGAAACCCATGATCTCGACCGGCATGGATGGTCCTGCCTGGGTGATCCGCGTTCCGGCATCGTCGGCGAGGGCGCGGACTCGGCCCCAGGTGGAGCCGCAGAAGAAGTAATCACCGATGTCCAGCGTGCCTTGTTGGATGAGTACGGTCGCGACGATGCCCCGGCCCTTTTCCTTCTGTGCTTCGAGGACCACGCCACGCGCCGGACCCTCCTTGGCTGCGGTGAGCTCCTTCATCTCGGCGACGAGCAGGATCATGTCGAGGACGTCCGAGATTCCCTGCCCGGTCTTGGCCGAAACCATGACCTGCGGGACATCCCCGCCCCAGGCCTCCACCAGAACCTCCTGTTCGGCGAGTTGCTGGAGCACCCGGTCCGGGTTGGCATTGGCTTTGTCGATCTTGTTGACCGCCACGATGAGCGGCACGTTACCTGCCCGCGCGTGGTTGATGGCCTCTCTGGTCTGCGGCATGACGCCGTCGTCCGCGGCGACGACCAGAACCACGATGTCGGTGACCTGGGCGCCTCGGGCGCGCATCTGGGTGAATGCCTCGTGGCCGGGGGTGTCGATGAAGACCACCGTTCTCCCGTCAGCCGCAACGATTCGCGAGGCGCCGATGTGCTGGGTGATCCCGCCCGCTTCGCCCTCGGCGACGCGGGTCGACCGAATCGCGTCGAGGAGAGACGTCTTGCCGTGATCGACATGACCCATGACCGTGACGACGGGAGGGCGGAACACCTGGGGTCCGATCTCCTCTTCGGATTCTTCGCGCTCGTAGTCGATGAGCTCCTCGGCCGACGCCACCATGGCGTCGATCTCGAGGTCGGCACAGATCTCTTCCGCCAGTTCGTGGGGAAGGGCCTGGTTGGTCGTGACCATGACCCCCTTCTGGATCAGCAGGCCGAGAAGGTCTTTTGCGGTGATGTTGAGCTTTTCGGCAAGTTCGCGCGCCGTGACCATCTCCGACAGGAGAATCGGGCCTTCCGGCTTCTCACCATCCTTGAACTGGAGGGTGCGAGTCGGCGACGGCGGCGCCGGACGCCGCTCGGTGTCGCGTGGCTGACGACGGCGCCCCTTCTTCTCCGATCGTCCAGCGGTGGGACGGGCGGCCGAGCGGGTCGACGACGTTCCGCCTTCCTGCTGGCCCTTGAGCTTCTGCTCCTCGAATTTGTTGAGGAGTTCGCGAATCTCCTGCGCGTCAGCCGCGGATTTGGCCTTCCGACCGCCTCGTTTTTCGGCCTTGCGCGCGATCTCAGCGGCCTTCTGCGCTTGCAGACGCTGGCGGATCTCGTCGGGCGAAAGCTCGCGCAGGGTCTTTTCGAGAGGTGTCTTGGCCCGCCCCGGGCGGACCCGCCGCGGAGCCTCTTCTTCGCTTTCGGCTCGGCCGGCAGTGATCTCCTCCTCGGTGATTTCGACATCGGAGATCGGCTTTTCGTCGATGTCCTCGGCTGTCTCGATCTCCTCTTCCGCGGAGGCGCTCTCGTCGTCGGCAGCTTCCAGGACCTCTCCCGCGATCGTGGCGTCGTCCTCGGGCCGATCCTCGGCCTCTTCTTCGGCCTCCTCCGTTTTGCCGGCTGCTGCAGCCTCGGCTGCGGCGGGCAGGTCGGCGGTCTCGGCTGTTTCGGAGACCTCTTCGGTCTTTTCGAGAACATCGGCGGCGGTTTCGGCCACCTCTTCGACCTCGATCTCATCCAGATCGACGTCCTCGATTCCGGTTTCACCGTCGTCGACGAGGGAGGCTTCGAGCGCGACCGCGTCGGTTTCGTCGATCGGTTCGTCGGCGTCCTTCGCGGCCCGAACCTCGAGGATCTCCTTGTCGGTCTTGACGACCTGACGCCGGCGCCGCTTGACCATGCGGTCGCGAGCCGTGGTCGTGGCCGTGTCCTCGTCCTTTTTCTCGGCCCGGACGATGACTTCTCGGGGGCGGCGTTGCAGAGTCTCACCGGTGATGATCGAGCGCACGGTCGACAGATCTAGGGCATCTTCCTCACTCGCCACGCTGACGCCGATGGAACGGAGCTTGAAGATCAGCTCCTTGGCCGAGATGCCCATGGTATGGGCTAGGTCTACGACTCGAAGTTGTTCCATCGTTACTCCTCCGCACCGAGTGAATCGGCGATCTCGGCGAGGGCCTCATCCAGGGTGACCTGTGCCATATCCAGCATCCTCTGGGCAGTCACCGGACCGATGCCGGGGATCGACGACAGCTCGTCTGGAGTCTTTGCCAGGATGTCTTGAACGGTGTGAATGCTGTGGCTTTCCAGACGCTCTCGAAGGCGGTCGGTGAGGCCTTCAAGCTCTTCGAGAGGAATGAGCTCATCGTAGGCGATCCGCTGCGGGGCCGCCTCGACGTCCGGCAGGGCGCTTTCGTCGGTCACCCCCTCCATCTCGCGGAGCATGCTGGCGAGGGCGGAAGCGAGCTCATCTTTGACCGCCTCCTCGGATTTGATCTCGATCCGGCAGTCGAGCAGACGTGAGGCGAGACGGACGTTCTGACCGCGCTTCCCGATGGCGAGCGAGAGCTGTTCGGTGCCGACGATCACGTCGAGGATGGTCTCGCGGCTCGCCTGCGTCATGGGCTCGCCGGCCTCGTCAAGGACGAGGTTGCCGTCTTCGTCGCGGACCTTGATCAGCGTCGGCTCTTCGCGCACCGCGACGCGGTTGATCTTCGCCGGCGCGAGCGCATTCTGAGCGAAGCTGACGACATCGGAGTTCCACGGGATGATGTCGATCTTCTCGCCCTTGAGTTCGCGCGTGATGGCCTGGACGCGGGCGCCTTTGAGTCCGACGCAGGCACCCACCGGATCGACATCGCGGTCCTTCGAGAAGACCGCCACCTTGGCCCGTTCGCCCGGCTCTCGAACACAGAGCTTGATGACAACGGTCCCGTCGTAAATCTCCGGAACCTCCATCTCGAGGAGTTTTTCGAGAAGCATCGAATCGGTTCGCGACATGACCACCTGGGGCCGGCTGGCGTCCATGGTGACTTCGACCACGACCGCCCGGATGCGGTCACCCTGCGTGTAACGCTCGTGCCGAACCTGATGGTTGCGGGGGATGATTCCCTCGGTGTCGCCGAGTTCGACGACGATGGCTCCGCGGTCGATCCGCTTGACGATTCCGTTGATCATCTCGCCGACCCGCTCGGAGTAGTTGCGGTAGACGACCGCACGTTCAGCCTCGCGGACCCGTTGGAAAAGGACCTGCCGCGCCGACTGCGCCGCAATGCGACCGAGGGACGAATTGTCGAGGGCCTCGAGTTTGATGATGCCGCCGATTTCGATGTTGGGATCGATGGCCCGGCCCTCCTCGAGGGTCAGTTCGACCTCGGGATCTTCGACCTCCTCGACGACCATTCGAATCCGCCATGATTCGACCTCGCCGGTTTCGGGATCGATCTCGGTGTGAACGCCGCGATCTTTGTATTGTTTGCGCGCTGCTGACGAAATCGCCTCGGCGATGGCATCAATCAACTTTGCGGGATCGATGTCCCGTTCTGCGGCGAGCTGTCCTACGAGGGTGTTGATGTCCAGCTTCATTGCCGGTTTTTCCCTTCCTTCATGATCGCGTCCCAGTCGACTTCGATCCGAGTTTCCATCACTTGATCGAAGGGCAGATCCGTCGATCCTCGGTCGTCGTCCCCGACCTGAATCATCCCGCCGGCGATGCCGAGCAAGGTGCCGGTGACGACTCGGTGCTCGCGATAGCTCGGCTGCATCTTGACCTTGACCCGCTGGCCGGTGAACCGTGTGTAGTCCTCGCGCGAATAGAGCTTCCGATCGAGACCGGGAGAGCTCACCTCGAGGGTGTATGCATGGTGAATCGAATCGTTCACGTCGAGCAGGGCCGAAGCCTGTCGCGACACCGCAGAACACTGATCCAGGCTGACTCCGTCGGGGCCGTCGACAACCAGGCGAAGCACCGCCTTGGGCCCGTGACCGACCATCTCGGTGGTCAGCAACTCGAGCCCTTCATCGGCCGCGATGGCGGCGATCTGATCGACGGTTTCCTGGTCCAGCTTCACGAGCGATACCCTTCATTGCTGCATTAAAAAAGTGGGCCAATGGCCCACTTTCCAACGAAAGCAGCGGCGTAGTTCTACCATAGAAACTCCCGAAAGGCAAGCCGCATTCCCGTCGTTCCGGGCCACTTGCGCACGAGTATAATTGTTGGGAATGTGGATCTTAAGTGAGATCAGCAGGGACGGGGGCGAGGTCGGTTTTCGACGGTTCATGGAGCTCGCCCTGTACCACCCGGAGCACGGGTACTACACCTCGGGACGACTGCCGTGGGGCAGGGGCGGCGATTATCTGACCGCACCCACCGCATCGACATGGTACGGCGCCACCGTGGCCGGGATGTTGAGCGAGATCTCGACTCGATTCGGAGGCCGGTACCGGCTGGTGGATTGCGCCGCCGGCGACGGCAGCTTCCTCGGTTCGGTGCTCACGGCGCTGGGTGCGGGTGCGGTCGATGTGCTGGCGGGGACGACCGCCGTGGAGCGGTCTTCGGTGCTGAGGAAACGGATCGCCGACCGCCTCGCGGGTGGTGCTCTCGCGGTGCAGGTGACCGATCGGTTCGTCGGCGACAGCGCCGAACCCACCGTGGTCCACGCATCCGAACTCTACGACGCCATGCCGGTGCACTTAGTCGAGCAGACCGCAGCGGGGTTGCTCGAGCTCACGGTGGTGGGAACGGAGGCCGGGCTTCGGTGGGGGCGGCGCCCGGCGGGAACCGATCTCGAAGAGTATTTCCTTCGCCACGGAGTCCGGCTTGAGGAGGGTCAGGTCGCCGAGGTCAACCCGGAGGCGGAGTCGGCTCACCGGGAGGTGCTCGAGAGCTGCGGGAACGGAGTCGCACTCGTTCTCGACTACGGCTACGAGGCCGTGCGCCTCTACGACTCCCGCGGACGGCGGCATGGATCGCTGGTGAGTTACCGGGCCCATGAGGTCGACCGAGAGGTGCTGGACTCACCGGGCGAGCGGGATCTGACCGCCCACGTCAACTGGGACGATCTCCGGCTGGCTGCGGCAAAGTGCGGATGGACCGAGATCGGGTTGATGCCGCTGGCGGAGTTTCTCATCCGCGCCGGGATTGCCGAGCGGGTCGATGAAGCCGGGTTCGGGATCGAGGCCGATCTCGATGCCGGGACCGTGGCCGCACGGCAGGAGATCAAGCGCCTCCTCGATCCCGAAGGCATGGGGTCGGACCTCAAGATGCTCATCCAGGGTAAGGGTGAACTCGGCCGAATCGTCGGGGAGATCCTGAATCGCGCGGTGTGATTGTTCGTGAGAGGTGAAGGCGTGAGGGCGTGGCCGGCGCCTTCGGCGCCCGGACTTGAGGTCCTGAGGGTGGCGGACTTCGTCGATGAGACGAAGATCAACCGATGGACGGGGTGCCGTTTGTTGCATTGTTCGGCTCCCACTCAGCTTCAGGGCACGAAATCGATCCGCCGAACAATGCTATGGGTGGCTCCCTCGGCGCCTTGCAACGGGAGGATCGTGCTGGACGCGCCTACCCGCAGCGGCTTACTCTTCGACGTAGCCGAGTGCCTTCAACTGCTCGAGCACAGCGGCGTTTTCCGGTGTGATTGCGCCGTCGGTTTCGACGGTCTTGAGGGCCTCGGCCGTTCTCCGGGCCTCCTCCCCCTCGGCTTCCAATCGATCCAATGCGGCGAGACAGAGCTCTGCGATCTCGGGGCGTTCGCCGGCCACATCGAGGGTGCCGCGGGGGTCCTCCGACCGGTGGTAGAGGGTGAGCCGACCGTTCGCGAGATCGCGCATGCAGTGCCACTCGGCCGAGGTCAGGCTTCGGAGCTCGGCGATCCAGGCGTAGGAAATCTCCGGCGGCTCGATCGCCGGCTCGGCTCCGTCGATCAAGGGCACCAGGCTGCGGCCCTGGAAGTCCCCGGGCTCGTCGAGACCGGCCATCTCGACGATGGTGGGTGCGAGGTCGATGTTTCTCACCAGAGCCTCGACGCGGGTTCCGGCATGCGGGCCCACCGGCCCGCCGGTCATGATCATGGGAATCCGGAGCAACTCGAGCTCGACGGTCTTTCCATGGCCGAGCCCGCCGTGGTCGAGAAGCTCGTCGCCGTGGTCGGCGGTGATGATGATCAGGGTCTTTTCCAGGTCGGTGCGGAGTTCGAGCTCGCCGACGAGCCGCCGCAGACCGTCGTCGAGAAATCGGATCTCGGCATCGTAGAGAGCGGTCATGGTCTCGAGGTCGCTGCCGGTGAACCCGGGTGGGGGCGGGCCGTTGGCGTAGAGGTGGCGGCCCGAACCGGGCGGGAAGAGCGCTTGATACTCGGCCGGCGGCCGATAGGGGTTGTGCGGTTCCATGAGGTGAAGGTAGGCGAAATACGCTCGCTCGGGATCGCGGCCGGAGTGCCAGTCGAGGAAGGCGGTGGTCAGCGAATCCACCCGGGCGTAGGCCTGACCGGCGTCGCGATCGAGGAGCCGCGCGCTGTCGAAGCCCTGTGAGAAACCGGATGTGGCGTGCTGGTGCGGGTTGTTGAAGAGCGCGACGGTCTGGTAGCCGGCGGCGCTGAGCACTTCGGCCACCGTGAGATTGGCGGCGGCCAGGCGCGGAGTCCTCGCCCATTGTTCCCTGCGGTCGTCCGCGACGCCCGGAATCGGATCGTGCTCCACGCCCCACAAGAGCAACGGAAAATGCCGCGAGGTGAAGAGACTTGCGGTGGAATTGAGGGTCTGCGGCGCCTGGGACAGGGCATCTTCGAAGACGACTCCGCGAGCGCCGAGTTCGTCGATGAAAGGTGTCGTCGGTTGATGGTAGCCATAGGTTCCGACGTGATCGCGACGAAGGGCGTCGACCAGGATGAGAATCACGTTTGGCGGGTCGGACGGTTTCGCCGACCTGGTGTCGTCGGTTCGGGGAGCGCACCCCAACGCGATCGCGGCGGCGAAGATCCCACCGGCGAGGATGAACGCGTGGACGATGCGGCGAATGGGAGTTATGGCGCGATCTCTCCCTTGAGTTCGTCGAGCAGTCCCTGGACCGCGGGGACGAGTTGATCAATGGGGGTCGATCTCCGTTCGCCGTCGCGGCGGAGGCTGAGCTCGACTTCGCCCGACTCCAGGCCGCGCTTGCCGACCACGATCCGCACCGGGAAGCCGATGAGGTCCATGTCGTTGAACTTGACCCCGGGACGTTCCGGGCGGTCGTCGAAGAGGACGTCGATACCCGCATCGACGAGTTCTTCATAGAGTTTCGCAGCGGCTTCCACAACCTCCTCCTTGTCCGAATTGAGAAGGACGAGGTCGACTTCGTAGGGGGCCAGCGGCAACGGCCAGATGATGCCCTTGTCGTCGTGGTTCTGCTCGATCGCGGCGGCGATCGTCCGACTCACCCCGAGGCCGTAGCAACCCATGGTCATGAGCCGCTCTTCGCCATCGGCATCGAGAAACGTGCAGCGCATGGCCTTGGAGTACTTGGTGCCGAGCTTGAAGACGTGGCCGACCTCGATGCCGCGCTTCTCGACGAGGGCGCCCGCACAACGCGGGCACGGATCGCCGGCCCGGGCGAGGCGGAGCTCGATCACTTCGTCGGGGGTGAAATCGCGGTTGGGGACTACCCCCACGACATGGGTGTGATCTTTGTTGCCGCCGGTGGCGGCGGCCTCGAGCGCCATCACCGAGGGATCGGCGAGCAGGCGGATGCCGGCGAGACCGACCGGCCCGGAGAACCCTTGCGGTCCGCCGGTGATCTCGAGGATCTTCTGTTCGCTGGCGAGCTGGAGGTGGAGACAACCGAGGGCGTTCTTGAGCTTGATCTCGTTGACTTCGAGGTCGCCGCGGATGAGGACGGCGACGAAGCTCTCATCGGTCTCGAAGATGAGAGTCTTGACGAGGTGCGCCGGCGAGATGCCGAGGAATTCGGAAACCTCCTCGATGGTTCGTTGATCCGGCGTGTCGACCTCGCGCGGGGTATCGGGGGTGTCGAGGGGCCACGGCGGCGCCGCCTCGAGGGCGCCGGCCTCGGCCTTTTCCACGTTGGCGCCGTAGTGGCACTCGGGGCAGGAGAGAATGGCGTCCTCGCCGGTTTCGGCGAGCACCATGAACTCGTGCGACTCGGAACCGCCGATGTTGCCGGTGTCGGCCTCGACCTGGGTGTAGCGCAGCCCGCAACGGGAGAAGACGCGCCGGTAGGCCCGTTCCATGGCCCGGTAGGCGACATCGAGGTCCCCGTCGTCGGCGTGGAAGGTGTAGGCGTCCTTCATCACGAACTCGCGCCCCCGCATGAGACCGAACCGGGGTCTGATCTCGTCGCGGAACTTGGTTTGGATCTGGAAGAGGTTGACCGGCAGCTGGCGGTACGAAGTCACGGTTCCACGAACGATGTCGGTGATGATCTCCTCGTGGGTCGGGCCGAAGCAGAACTCGCGATCGTGGCGATCCTTGATCCGCAACAGCTCGGGGCCGTACTCGGCCCAGCGTCCCGAATCCTGCCACAGCTCCGCCGGTTGGACGGCGGGCATGACGAGCTCCGCCGAACCGGCGGCGGCCATTTCCTCGCGGACGATGGCCGAGAGCTTGGCCAGCGAACGTGTCGCCAGCGGGAGGTAGTTGTAGATCCCGGCCGCGACCTTGGCGATGAAGCCCGCACGCACCAGCAGGCGGTGAGAAATGACCTCGGCGTCAGAGGGGTCCTGACGGAGGGTGTAGATGAAAGTCTGGCTCCAGCGCATGCTTGGCTCCTCGTTGCTCTCGATTTTCTCAGCGGCGCGCGAGATCTCGCGCGAGGTTCGACAGACGACGGACATGGGTCAGCAATTCGTGGTCGATGCCGGTCTCGAGCCGGGGCCCGGTGACCGCCGATGGCTGCCCGGCGATGCCGACACCGGCCTCGGGGGGCCCTTCGGCGGGGCTCGTTTCCGTGTTTTCTTGGCCCTCGGCGGCTCTCTCGAGATAGCTGCGGGCCTCGGCGAAACGACCACGTCGAAGCGCGATGGCCGCGAGAGCTGCCAAGGGATAACTGCGGAGCTCCCGCGGCGTGCTTTCCAACGCTTCGCGGGCCAACGCTCGCGCGCGGCGGAGGTCGCCGTTGAGTTCGGACTCCACCAGCGCGAGCTCATAGGCCGCGATGCCGCGGCTGAAATCATCGGTCCCGTCGCGGTAGATGGCGTCGGCAACGCGCCGGGTCGCTCGCGGTCTGCCGGCCGCCCGCAGGGACTCGAGCAGCGCCGTGGTGGCGGCGGCCGCGAACGGCGAACCGTCGGGTTGCTCTCCGAACGCGCGGCGGGCGAGGGCGACCGCGCGCCGCGTGCGGCCCAGGGTCGACGCCAGGAGCGCGGCGGTGGCGTGGAGGGAGGGCTCTTCGGGCGCCTCGCGTCCGGCGGCTTCATAGAGATCGAGCGCGATCTCGCTCTGCCCTCCGGCGAGGGCCCGGTCGGCGCGCTCGATGAGGCGAGCCGTCCCGCGAGACAACCCCTTGGGTGGGTGGGCGGCGAGCAACCGAACCGTTTCCCGGTAGCGGAGCCGGTGGGGATCCAACCGCTCGAGCCGTTGAAAGGTCTCCAAAGCGAGCTTTGTCCATCCCCGGCGGAGGTAGGCGACGCCGAGGTGGTCGATGGCCTCCTCGAACGCCGGGTCGAGTTCGACGGCCCTCTTCAGGGCGGCGATCGCGCGGCCGCTCTCGCCGAGTTGGAGGCGGGAACTGCCGAGGAGATAGAGCGCCTGGGGGAGCTCCTCGCGGGCAACGCTGGCCTCGAGGTGGTGAATCGCCCGGCGGTGATTGCCCCTGCGGAGCTCGATGCCGCCGAGGGCGAAGTCGGGGAGGAACGACTCGGGAGCCATTTCACGGGCCCGCTCGAGGGCGTCGAGCGCCTGCTCCCAGTGGCCGAGATCGGCGGCGGAGTTGCCGAGATAGACCAGGCTTTCGAAGTGGGGGCCTCTGAGGTCGAGGACCCGACGAAACGCCGTTTCCGCGGTCTCGGGCTTGCCGGTTGAGAACGCCGCCTCGCCGATGAAACTCCAGAGCTCGTCGTTGCCGGGCGCCGCTGCTGCGAGTTCGGCGAGAATGTTGTGCACGGCGTCGAGATCGCGGTCGAGGAGAGCCGCTTCGAGGGACTTGAGCATGCGCGAGAACGCCTCGGTCGGGTGCCCGTCGTGGCGCGCGTGCGACAGAATCCGGCTCTGCCGCAGGCGGAGCCGTCGCATCAGGTCACGCGAGGTGAGCTCGCGGTTGGCGGATCGCAGCCAGCCGTCCGCGATTTCGGTACGAGTGACGACGCCCTCCTCCTCGAGGAGGTTCGCGATGTTCTCGACCCCGGCGTGCGCGACCGCCAGCGAGTGCTCCAGGTGACCCATGCGATCACCAAACGACGACACCGCCGCACCGATTTTTCGGACCGCCTCCTCGAGCGAGGTGATCCGTTCCAGAAGGTGCTCGTCGAGCTGTTCCTGGGCTTCGAGGAGGATTTCGTCGTCGGTTTCGTCGGCGAATTGTGAAACCCCGGACACGACCAGGAGTTTTTGGCCGCAGTTCCGACAGTGCTCGAGACCGTCAGGGTTGGCAACGCCGCAGAGCTGACACAGCACCGGTTCAGGCCTCCGGGTAGGTGAAGAAGCCGCGGCCGGACTTGCGGCCGAGGCGGCCGGCATCGACCATCCGGACGAGCAGCGGGCAGGGGCGGTACTTGGGATCGCCGAGTTCGCCGTGGAGGGTACGCATGACCGAGAGGCAGTTGTCGAGCCCGATGAGGTCGGCGAGGGCGAGGGGCCCCATGGGGTGGTTCATGCCGAGCGTCATGACCTCATCGACGGCCTGGGGTGTGGCGATGTTCTCGGCCACCGCGACGATGGCCTCGTTGATCATGGGCATGAGCAGGCGGTTGGAGACAAAACCGGGGAGATCAGCGCACTCGACGGGGGTCTTGTCCATGGTTCGCGCGACATGCTTGACGACCTCGATGGTCTCGGGTGAGGTGTCGAGACCGCGAACCACTTCGACCAGGCGCATCAACGGCGCCGGGTTCATGAAGTGCATCCCGACGACGCGGTCCGGGCGTCGGCTGGCCGTGCCCAGCTTGGTGATCGAGATCGACGACGTATTGGAAGCCAGAATGGTCGACTCCGGACAGTTGTCGTCGAGCTGACGAAAGATCTCCGCCTTGATGTCCAACCGTTCCACCGCGGACTCGATGACGAGCTCTGCCCGGGCGTGGTCCTTGAGATGCGTGCTGGTTTGAATGTGGCCGAGGATCCGGTCCCGCTCGGCAGCATCCACGGTGCCCCGGCGGATCTGGCGGTCGAGGTTGGCGGCGACGGACGCCATGCCCTGATCGAGGATTTCGGCATCAATATCGGTGAGAACGACATCGAACCCTGCGAGGGCGGCGACGTGAGCGATGCCGCCCCCCATCTGACCGGCCCCGACGATGCCGACGGTTCGGATCTTCATGTCACTCCCTCTTCCGGCCTTCCGCCGTGGCTCGTCGGGGTCGATGCGATCCTGTCTCATTCATCAGGCTCGGACAAGCCGACCGGACGACCCGCGGCGATGACGAATACCGGTCCACCGCGCCACGACAGGAATGGATCCGCGCAGTCGATACTCCATTCCGATGATTGCAGTGCGCCCTAAAGAAGCGCGTCGAGCTTGGCTTTGATGTTGTTCTTGTCCGCGACGTTACCGACGATCTTGTCGACGATCTCTCCACCCTTGACCAGGAAGAGAGTCGGGATGGCCTGAATCCCGTACTTCATGGCGGTGTCGCGGTTGCTGTCGACGTCGATCTTGCCGACCACGGCCCGGCCTTCGTACTCCTCGGCGATTTCTTCGACGATGGGGGCCACAGCCCGGCACGGGCCGCACCACACCGCCCAAAAATCAATGAGGACGGGCTTGTCGGAATTCAGTACCGTGTCCTGAAAATTCGCGTCGGTGATTTGCACTGCTTTTCCTGCCATCGAGTTCTGCCTCCAAGGTGTCTGTCGGCAGCTGACCGCCGAGACGGCCTCATAGTACTACACGATTGGAAGGTGAGGAGGCCAGAAGGTCAGCGCTCGCTCCGCTCGCTCGTTAGGAGTCTCGAGAAGAGAGTCAGGAGAGTGGAGTAAGGAGGATGCTCACGTCGAACGTCTAACGTCTAACGTCTAACTCTCATCTCTCAACGCTCTCACTTCCTCACCTCGCTCGAGATCCTCGAGCATGAGTTCGGAAACCTTCTGACCGTAGGCGATGGCGTAGTTCTGACCGCGGTCTTCGGGGAAGATCTGGGCCATGGTGCAGAGATAGAGCCCGGGGACCGAGGTTCGCATCGGAGGGATCTGCTCGCGATAGCCGGTGCTGACGACCGGCTGGGCGTAATCCGCCCTGAAGTGGTGGCTCGCGCGGATCCACGAGGCCTCGAAGCTGGGATTGATCCGCTGGAGATGGGGGAGGTACTCCTCCAGGACCTTCGATTTGCTTGCTTTGAAGAGCGGGTGGTCGGTCAAGAGGTAGTTCGAGATGTAAAGCAGGATCCGGCCGCCGTAACGCTCGGAGGGGATGTAGTTGGTGTGCTCGATGAGGCCGCCGAAGGGCATCTCGGAATCGGCGATGTTGAGCCAGTAAAAAGGCGTCAGGGAGTGTTCGAGTTCGAGGATCGTGCAGATCGCCCCGGTGGCTCTGAGACGGCCGAGGGCATCGCGCTCGCCATCGGCCAGGAGATGGCCCGCCACCGCGAGATGATCGGGGACCGGTGCAGCGACCAACACCCGGTCCGCGGCGTGGGATCCGCGTCGAGTGACGACGGAAAAACCGCCGTCGACCGCATCGAGGCGACGGACCTCCTCGGTGAGGTGGAATGACCCTCCGGCGGCCTCGATCTTCGCAACCAGGGTTTCGACGAGCCGAATAAACGAGCCGCGCATATAGCCGAGGCGTTCGCCCATTCCGGATTTCGACCGTGATCCGCCCCGGAGCGAGATCTTGCGCCACAACCAGACCATGGCGACCCGTTCTGCGTCGTCGGCGAATTTCTGGTAGAGCAGGGGCCCCCAGACCGACCGCCAGGTGCGTTCACCCTGGTGGCGGCGAATCCAGTCGGCGGCGGTCACGGATTCAAAGGGGCGGGGGTCGTGCTGGCGCTGAAGCCAGAGAGTCGAGAGACCGAATCGGAGCTTGTCGATGATGCCCATGGGTCCGAAACGCAGCAGCGACGCCGGGGTACCGAACTCCCACAGTCGGCCGTCGGCCCAGATCCCCATCTTGGAGGGCAGCCACTCGATCTCGTCGCCGAGTCCGAGCTCCTCTGCAAAGGCGATGTAGTCGGTGTCGGTCGTGAAGATGTGGTGGTAGAAGGCCTCGATGGGCTCACCGCCGACTTCGAGGGCGCGGGCGAGACCGCCCGGACGCGGATAGCGCTCGAAGACCCGGACCCGATATCCTGCTTGGGAGAGCCTGAGCGCGGCAGTCAGCCCCGCGAGGCCGGCTCCGACGATTGCGATTTCGTTCATGACTCCACGCTATCCGAGCACCGCGGTTCCGTCAAAGCAGGCTGGAGCGTTCTATGCCTGTTACTTCGCCGTGCTCGGAGTGGTGCTGCCGTTCCTCGGGCCGTTTCTGACCCAGCGTGGGCTCGGCGCCGTGGCGGTGGGCCTGGTGACCGCTGCTTTCTCCCTCGCCAAGCTCGGCTACGCTCCCTTTCTCGGGCGATGGATCGACAGGGGCGGCTGGTTCTTCGGGATGCTCAGCGTGCACATGTCGCTTTCGGTCGCCGCTGCGGCGGTGGTGTTGGTTGCGGTGAATCCGTGGTTGCTGGGGTTTGCCTTTCTGGTGATGGGACTCGGGTACGGAACCGTGTTGCCGCTGGTCGAGGCCGCGGTCCTGGAACGGCCTCCGGCGAAGGGGTATGGATTCGTTCGTTGGTGGGGTTCGGCGGGGTTCATCGCCTGCGCGACGCTGACCGCGATCCTCCTCCGCGGCGGCCGTTTCGATCGCTTCCCGCTCGCGCTGGTGGTGTCGTTGGGCCTCCTCGGTCTCGTCGCTCTGACCCTCGAAGGTGAGGCGCGGCCCAGGCACGGCGGGGGGGACGGTACGTCGCTCGAGGGCGCGGTGTGGGTCCTTCTCGTTGTTCTGACTCTGCACCAGGTCGCGCACGGGCCCTACTATGCGTTTTTTTCGATCCACCTCGGCGAACACGGGGTCGGGACCGGGATGGTGGCCGGACTGTGGTCCCTCGCGGTCCTCGCCGAGATGGTTGCGTTCGTCAAGGGAGCGAGCCTGCAACGACGGCTCGGGCTGCGTGCTCTGCTCGGACTCGCCCTCGGGATGACACCCGTCCGCTGGCTTCTTCTGGCGTTGCCGCCGACCCTGCCGATCCTCGTGGTTGCCCAGCTCGGCCACGCCCTGACCTTCGCCGTGGCGCATCTGGCCGGGGTTCAATTGGTCCAACGGCTGGTGCCCGCCGGCGCGCGTCGGAATGCCCAGGCGCTGTACTCCGGACTTGTCTTCGGTCTCGGAATCGTGGTCGGAACCGCCGCCGCCGGTCCGCTCTACGGAGCGCTGGGTGGTTCCGGTTCCTTTCTGGTCGCCGCCGGGTTCTCCGTAGTCGTGGCGGTGACGTGGTTTGTCGTGGCGCCGCGACTGCAGAGTGGAGAGGGGGGCTTGAGAGTTAAGAGTGAAGGGTAAGGAAGTTAGCCACTTACACTTCAACAACTTCGAAAATTCGAAGCTCAATCCAGCGTCGCATCCGTAAGGTATTTCAATTATAAGGCTTACGAGCGATTTTTCGAGCGGAGAATTCTCGCCTTCCGGGTCAATTTTGGTTGCGGCTCCGCTGCATTGGGAGGTCAGGAGGTTAGAAGGTGAGAGGGTCAGACGGTGAGAAGATCGGGAGCCGAGACGGTCACGATGGAGCGGTTTGACTTCTCACTTCCTCACCCCTCACAGCGAGCGAAGCGAGCACTGACAGCGACCGCAGGGAGCGCTCACCTTGTCACAGCGAGCGAAGCGAGCGCTGACCTCAGAAGATCACGTTCCTGATGTAGAAGTTCTGCACCGAGGTGGTGCCGTTGAGCAGCCCCGCGGCGTCTTCGGGGGTGATTCTGAACGTCCCGGCGGCTTTTCGCGAGGTCTGAACCATCTGCAGCTCGACGACCTCCGGAGCGATCGTAGGATCCGCTGCACGGATCAGGAAGAATGCGTGGCACACCGTCTCCAGCGCGTGGAAGACCTCCTCCTCGGAGTCGGTTACGGCCTGGACGAAGAAGTACCCCTGCTTTGTCCCGCCGCTGGTGTGGTAGAGGTAGAGCTTCTCGTCGTTGAAGACCTTTTCGAAGGCGCGGGTCACCCGCTCGTCGTGATAGGGGTAGGTCTGGAGCCGGATTCCCGGAGTCGGAGTCGCGGTCGGGGCCAGATTGGTTTTCAACTCCGGGTTCCGCTCCATGGAGTCGAGGGTCACGAAGTTGCCGAGAGGTCCCCTCGGCGTCGGCGTTGGAAGCACCTCGTTGATGATGGACAGCTCCTCGATCTCGACCGCGTCCCCGAGGCCCTGCTGGTTGTATCTCTCGGTTTCGATGAGATTGATCTGGGTGAGGGGGTAGCTGGTTACGGTGCCGGTCACAAGGGTGATGTAAGCCATGTCGCCCACGACTTCCATGACTTCCTTGCAGCGGATCTTGTGGCCGTTCTTGAGGATCACGACATAGCCGCTCGCGCTCGCGATCTGAGCGACGATGAGTACGCAAATGACAGCCGAGAGGGCGAAGACGCGCCGCATAGGGACACCTCCAGTGTCGTTCCTGGTCTCCATATTGTAGATCATCGGGCCGCGAGCTCCGCTTTCTCAGCCCGGGACGTGGTTCCCGGCGCCGGCCAGGGCGCTGAGAAGTTCGCTCCTCGAGCGCGTCGAGGTCTTGCGAAAGACATTCTTGAGATGATCTCGAATCGTGTGGGGACTGATCCCGAGGCGTTCGGCGAGGCCGGCGGTGTCGTGACCTTGAACGAGAAGCCGAAGCACTTCCTGCTCGCGGGGGCTGAGCTGATGGAGGGCGGCAAACTCGTCGACTCGCTGGTCCGGTGGTCCCGCAACCTCACGGAGAATCGCCATCACCGATGGTCCGAACTCCCCGCCGTCGCTCTCCAGCAGGACCATCTCGATGGTCAGCTCGCTGCCGTCCGACACCTCGACCCAGTCTCGCCACGGTTCGCCCGGGCCGGCGTCGATGACGTCGGCCGCCTTGGCGCAGAGCAGGCGAAAGAGCGGTTGTGGGTGCTGCGTCTTCCAGCCGACCGTCAGCTCGTTCTCGGTCTGCTTCGAGATCAGCGCATCGGCGCGGTGGTTCGCGAACAGGATGTTCCCGGAGGCGCCGAAGATCAGCAGCGCGGCATCAGCCGAGTTGGCCGCGCTCTGCAGGAGCTCGGATTCCGCCAGGAGACGGAGACGCTCGAGCTCGCGGCCGAGATTGGCTGCGAAAAGACCGAGGACGCGCTCGTTCGGCGGGGTTTCCCCGGCCAGGGTCACCACCGCTGCAATCCCCTCGTCGAGGGTCATCTCCACCGACACCGACGTGGCGGTCGGTTTGCCGACGGTGATCAGGCGCTCCTGGTCCCGCGTTCGAATTGCGAGCTCGGTCCACCGGGTGCCGGTGCATTCGGCGAAGAACTCGAGCATCTGTCGCAACCCGAGGTCATCGCCCATTGCTGCTTCGGGCGGCAGGATAATCGTGCGTGCGTCCTCCATCTCGACTGACAATTGTACCTGATGTGCCTGTTTCGAGTCGATGGACGGCGAAGGTGCTGATCCGCCGCGGTTTGGCCGCCGATCGTGCGCCGCGGTTCTTTTTTCCGCCCTGCCCTTGACCGTAGGCGACTCCTCGCCTTAGACTTCCGGTCCCATGTTGGAGGCGCTGCAGGAACGTCTCGGTCGGGTCACCAAGACTCTACGCGGTGAGGGACACCTCACCGAGTACCACGTGGACACCGCGTTGCGCGAGATTCGGCTCGCGTTACTCGAAGCGGATGTGGCGGTGGAGGTGGTCACGAAGTTCGTCGCCAGGGTGCGTGAACGCGCCCTGGGTGGTGAGGTATTGACCTCGGTCACCCCGGCGCAGATGGTGACCAAGATCGTCCACGACGAGCTCGTCGAGCTGCTCGGCGGTTCCACTACCGAACTCGAGTTCAAGGGCCGGCCGGCCGTGGTCATGCTCGTCGGTCTGCAGGGCTCGGGCAAGACCACCACCGCGGCCAAGATGGCAAAGTGGATCAAAGAGAAGAAGAATCTCTTCCCGCTGCTGGTCCCGGCAGACACCTCGAGACCGGCCGCGCGGGAGCAGCTCCTGGTGTTGGGCGAGCAGGCCAAGATCCCGACGGTCGATACCAGGGACATGGACGATCCCGAAGAAATCGCCAGGCGCGCGCTGCGTGAGGCCTCCATCAAGGGCTACCAGGTCCTGATCTTCGATACCGCGGGGCGGCTCCATATCGACGACGAACTCATGGATCAGCTCGAACGGCTCAAGGAGATCCTCAAGCCCAAGCAGATCCTCTTCGTGGCCGACGCCATGACCGGTCAGGATGCCGTCCGTTCCGCCCGCGCCTACCATCAGCGGCTCGATATTACGGGCGTGGTGCTGACCAAGCTCGATGGCGATGCCCGCGGCGGCGCCGCGTTGTCGGTGCGCGAGGTTGTGGGCCGCCCCATCGTTTTTGCCGGTGTCGGCGAACGGCTCGATGGTCTCGAGCAGTTCCACCCCGATCGGATGGCCGGCAGGATTCTCGGGATGGGCGATGTCGCCAGCCTGGTCGAGAGGGCTCAGGGGGTCATCGACGAAACGAAGGCTCGAAAGCTCGAGGAAAAGCTCCGTAAGAACAAGTTCGACCTCGATGACCTGAGAGACCAGTTGAAGAGCCTCAAGAAGATGGGGCCCTTGCAGTCCGTCATGGAGATGGTGCCGGGCATGAACAAAATGATGCCCAAGGGCGGCGTCACCGAGGGTCAGGAGCGCCAGCTCAAGAGATTCTCGTCGTGCATCGACTCGATGACACCCAGGGAGCGGCGGCACCCCCAACTCCTCAACGGATCCCGAAAACGTCGGATCGCCAAGGGATCCGGCACCAGTGTCGAAGAGATCAATCGCCTCTTGCGCCAGTACGGCCAAATGCGTAAGCTGATGAAACGGCTTGGAAAAGCCGACCCGAAGGCGCTGAAACGACAGCTGGGCCTGTAGAATATATTGAATCGAATAATGAAAAGTGATCGCGAGCAGGGAGGACCGTTCCAATGTTGATGATTCGTCTGCGCCGTGGAGGCGCCAAGAGAAAACCCATCTACCGGGTTGTTGTTTCGGATTCGCGGAAGACGCCGCTGGCGAACTACCTCGAGCAGGTCGGTTTCTACGACCCCAATCAGGAACCCCCCGAGATCAACATCGATCTCGACAAGGTCGAGGAGTGGCAGAAGCAGGGCGCGGGAGTCTCGGATACCGTCCAGTCCTTGATCCAGAAGGCAATGAAGCAGAAGCAGGATGTGCCGCAGGTGTGAGCACCCCTCTCGATCCCTCGCCGTGAAAGGAGTTCCCCGTGAGTGCGATGAAAGAGCTACTCGAAGAGATCGCGAAAGCGCTGGTGGACAATCCCGAAGACGTTCAGGTGACTGAGGTCGAAGGCGAGCAGACAACCGTTCTGGAACTGCGGGTCCGCAATGAGGATCTGGGCAAGGTGATCGGCCGGCAGGGCAGGACAGCGCGGGCGATTCGCACCCTCCTTTCCGCCGCCGGGATGAAGATCCACAAACGGTTCGTGCTGGAAATCCTGGAGTAGTGAGCTCCGAAGACTCCCGGAACTGGCTCATCGTGGGCCGGGCGGGGAAGCCGCACGGCGTCCACGGTGACGTTCTGGTCGACATCATCACTGATTTTCCCGAACGGCTGACCGACGGCATGACCTTCGGACTCGGTGATGAGACCGCCCCGAGCGAATTCCACGAGGTCTTCAAGATTCGCTTTCACAAGGGCCGCTGGCTGCTGTCGGTGCGCGACCTGCGCGACCGCGACGCGGCCGAGTCCTGGCGCGGACGGTATCTCTATCTCCCGGAGCAAGCGCTCGACGAGCTGCCCGAGGGCTTCTACTACGAGCACCACATCGTCGGGCTCGCCTGCCGGTCGCCGCAGGGCGATGAGCTCGGTGAGGTGACCGGGGTCGATCAGGGACCGGGGCAGCGGCGGCTCATCGTCCGCCGCGGACGGCGCGAGTTTCTCGTGCCGTATGTCCCCGAAATCGTGGTCGATGTCGATCTCGAGGCCGGCACGGTGACGATCGACGCCCCCTCGGGTCTTCTTGACGATTCGTTTATCACAGCCTGAACCGACCCCCCCTTTTTCCGCCCGGTGTTTTCGGGCGACCTGTCGCCCGAAAACACCGGGCGGAAAAAAGAAAAACCACGGGATTCATTTGGCTGCGCCACTTCCATGTGTTTCAATACCCGCGTCAGAAACGTGGACACGAGAATGCATTTCGATGTTCTAACCATCTTCCCCGAGTTCTTCTCGAGCTTCCGCACCACCGGTGTGCTGGGCAAGGCTGTCGAGAGTGCGTTGATCGGGATCGACGTCCACGACATGCGCGACTGGGCCGACAACAAGTGGCGCCAACTCGACGATGAACCCTACGGCGGAGGGCCGGGGATGCTCATCCAGGCGCCGCCGGTGATTGCGGCGGTTCGCGAACTCGAGGCTCGTGGCGGCCCGGTGCGGAACGTGTTGCTCTCGCCCCGCGGTCGGGTACTCGACCAGGCACTGGTCGAGGAACTCTCCAGGGAGCCCCGGCTCGTGCTGCTGTGCGGTCGCTACGAGGGGTTTGACGAGCGGGTATCCGAGATTCT
Source organism: Acidobacteriota bacterium (assembly GCA_024641545.1). Taxonomy (GTDB): domain Bacteria; phylum Acidobacteriota; class Thermoanaerobaculia; order Thermoanaerobaculales; family Sulfomarinibacteraceae; genus JAHECW01. The sequence continues at coordinate 12,885 of JAHECW010000012.1, read as the reverse complement.
CGAGCCCGATGAGGTTTCCGTCGGTGACTACATCCTCGGTGGCGGCGAGGTCGCGGCCATGGTCGTGATGGAGACGGTGGCGCGGCTGGTCCCAGGTGTCGTCGGCGACCCGGGATCCGTCGACGAGGACTCGTTTGCCGCCGGTCTGCTCGACCATCCGTCCTACACCCGGCCTCCGGAAGTCGAAGGAGTCGAGGTCCCGGATGTCCTTCGATCGGGCAACCATGAAAAGATTTCCAGGTGGCGACTCGAGCGGGCCGTGGAGTCGACGGTAACCAGACGGCCGGATTTGATCATCAAGAACTGGGAGCGATATCCAACCGAGGTGCGGCGCCTGATCCGGCGCTATGCTCCGCAACTGGATCCCGAACGCGCTTGACCGGCGCGTCCCGATCGAAACGAGGATGACGACCATGCAAAGAAAGACCCTTCTACCGTTGGCTCTGGTGTGTCTGGCGGCTCTCGCAGCCTCCGCCCAGGGATTCAACGCCGATCCCGTGTTCACCGTCGCGCTGCTCCCCGATCACAAGCCGGTGGTGGCGGGTGAAGTGCTGCAGCTCGCCGCCGTTGTCACGGTTGAGTCGGGTTGGCACATCAACTCGGATGACCCGGGCGACGAGTTTTCCATGCCCACCACGGTGGGGTGGAACATGCCGGACGGCTGGCCCGAACCGGTGACGCTCTTCCCCGACGGCGAACAGCTCGAGTTCGATTTCTCGGAAGTCCCCATCGAGGTCTGGGAGGGCAAGGTCGTCTTGTTGGGCCGTGTGACCGTCCCGGACACGGCCGGGGGCGCGGTCCGGCCGCGGGTCGAGGTCACCGCCCAGGCGTGCAACAACACCCAGTGCCTGCCGCCGGTCGCGGTCAAGGCGGGGGTCGATCTCGAGGTCGTGCCGGCCGGCGGTTCGTCCGAGCCGGTCAACCAGGAGCTCTTCGCGATCCCGGTCCCGGTCGAGTCCGGAGCAACCGCCGCCGATGATGATGCGAGCAGACTGGCAGGGATGTCGTTGCCGCTGCTTCTGCTGACCGTGTTTCTCGGTGGGTTGGCCTTGAACCTGACGCCGTGTGTCTTCCCGCTGATCCCCATCACCATCGGTTTCTTCTCGCAGCAGACCAAAGGCGGCACCGGCAACTCGTTCGGTCTCGCCTTCGCCTACTTCATCGGCATCGCTCTGACCTACTCGGTCCTCGGCGTCCTCGCCGCTCTGGGTGGTGCGATCTTCGGCGGTGCGCTCCAGAACCCGATTGTGGTGGTCGTGATCGTGTTGGTTCTGCTCGCCCTAGCCGCCTCGATGTTCGGCGCCTGGGAGATCCGACCTCCGGCCTGGGCGATGAACGCCTCGGGCGGCCGCAGCGGCATGCTCGGCGCGCTCATCATGGGTCTTCTCATGGGCATCGTCGCCGCCCCCTGCATCGGCCCCTTCGTCATCGGGTTGCTCACCTTCGTGGGCCAGAAGGGCGATCCGGTCTTCGGTTTCTTCGTGTTCTTCGCCTTGGCGGCCGGTCTGGGGTTGCCGTATCTCCTCCTCGGCACCTTCACCGGGCTGGTCAATCGCCTGCCGGCTTCGGGCGCGTGGATGATCGGTGTTCGCCGGGTCTTCGGGGTGATCCTCATCGCCATGGCGGCCTATTTTGCGGCTCCGATGTTGCCGGGAAGCGGCGGCGACTGGCTGATGGGCCTGACCCTGGCGATGGGTGCGCTCTATCTCCTGGTCATCGATCGGACGGGACATGAACAGCCCGCCATCGATCGGGTCATGCGCTTGGTTTGCGCCGGCCTGCTCGTCGTCGGTCTGTCCATGCTTCCCATCGCCCGCGGCGGCGCCGATGCCGTCTCCGGAAGCGACCATCTGGTCTGGGCGGCCTACGACGGCGCGGCTTTCCGGGACGCCGTCGATTCCGGTAAGCCGGTCATCGTCGACTTCTACGCCGACTGGTGTGCACCGTGTCGCGAGCTCGACGAGAAGACGTTCTCGGATCCGCGGATCAAGGAGATCCTCGACGGCTTTGTCCGTTTCAAGGTCGATCAGACCCGGGCCAGCAAGCAGGCCGTCGAGCTCGCCGCGGAGTTCAACGTTCTCGGGGTGCCGACCGTGATGGTCTATCGGGAAGGCAAAGAGGTGTTTCGACTCACCGGGTTCGAATCGGCCGACCAGTTCCTCGAGCGCCTCGAATAGCGGTCACTCGATCACGTCGCCGCTGGAGAAGACCCGCTCGACACCGTCGATGACGAGGCGGAGGTGACCCTCGCCGGTGAGCCCTGCGAACCTTCCGCGGGCTTGCGAGCCGTCAGCGCCGCGGACGATCATCTCGTCCCCCGATCGATGGTGAAGGTGCTCCCGCCATCGGGCAACGTGCTCACCGGGGCTGGTGACGCCGGCTCGCAGCTCTTCAGCGATGATCCGAATGAGGATTTCGGACCACGACAGAAAGTCACCGTTCGGGACCAGGTCGGCGATGGAGACGGCCCGGGTCGTGCTGCCGTCCCGGATCGTCGGCGCCCGGTCGATGTTGATGCCGATGCCGACGGTCACCCAGTTGGTGACGCCGAGGCGAGAGTGGACCAGAAGACCCGCCAGCTTGCGTCCGCCAACGAGGATGTCATTCGGCCACTTGATCTCCGCCCGATCGATGCCGAGTGCGCTGATCGCGGTGTGGACGGCGGCTGCGGCGACCATGGGCAGCGATGCGATGGTCGGTGCATCCAGTCCGGCGGCGATCCAACTGAGGTACAAACCTCCGGGAGGGGATTCCCACAACCGTCCGGCCCGACCGTGCCCGTGCTCCTGCTGACCGGCGACGGCCATCGTCGTCGGGAGGACAATCTCCTCGGATTCGGCCTGCTCGATGAGGCGCAGCGCCCAGGCGTGGGTGGAGTCGATCTGCTGATGCACGACCACGTTTTCAACCGCCGGTCGTGCTGCATTGGCAAGCCGCAGGGCGTCTTCGCGGGACCTCAATCGAGACTCCAACTCACAATCTAGGCGCCGTCTCGATCAGCGTCAATAGCGGCGGCGACAGAGTCACTGTACGGCGTCGGTCGAGGAGGCTTCGGATTCGGCTTCGAGCTCGCGGATGCGTTGACGAACGACAATCTCCGCCATGTCGGGGACGATCTCCCAGGCGATCTGGTCGAGGCGATCCGATGCCAGCTCGATCACGCGCCGCGCGATCCGGTCGATGTCGTCTTCGGTCAGCGTGAAGGGGCCGACGGTCGGGGCCGCGCCGGCCGAGTCGCCGTCCTCGGGCGGCAGGTCCACCGGCGATGTGTCGGCCATCGACGGCTCATCTTTGAACTTGTCTTCTCCGGCCTCGTCGGTCGCCGCCTGGGCTGAGGCCTCGAACGGCTCGCGGTCCGGGGTGGGGAAGGGCACCGCTGCCGATTCTTCGGGCGTCTGCCGGCCGAACTGTGCGGAGTCGACCGCAGCTCCTGCCGGCGCCGCGTCGTCGATCGGCGCCTCGAAATGCGGCTGTTCGTGTCCGGGTTCGGGTTCCTGGTCGATCGACGAGATGTCGATCCTGACCGTCTGGGCCGAGGGATCCACGGTCATCGCCGGTGCTGGTCTCGATGGGGCGATCCCCGCGGAATTTTCGTCGTCGGAGTCGCCGAACTCGTACTCGAGGCCGTCGTCCGCGGCGCCGCCGGTGGAAGGGCCTCTGGGTGCTCGGCCGGCTGCTTCCATTTCGGCGAAGCCGCTGGTGGTGAACTCGATGCCGTCTTCCTCGGCTCTGGGCGCCGACAGTTGGGTTCCGAACTCCTCGGGATCGGCGACCGTGGGGACATCGATCGGTGTCGCCTCTTCGGGCCAGGTCTCGCCGTCGTACGCCACCGAAGGACCGGCGCCGGCGGTCTCGCGGGACTGGGTTTCGGGGCCGCCGATCAGCCGTTCGACCGTGTCGACCAGCTTCCGGGCCTCGAAAGGCTTGGTGATGATTTCGGAGCAGCCGGCGGCGATGGCCCGGTCGCGATCAAAGGGTTCGAAGGTGCCGGTCAGGAGAATCACCGGCAAGTGGAGCCATTCGGAGCTCGACTTGATCTGCTGACAGACTTCGTAGCCGTCTTTGCCCGGCATGATCACGTCGCAGATGATCAGATCCGGTCGGGAGTCGGTGAGTCGCACGAGGAGTTCGTCCCCGCTCGACACCGCGACGACACGGTAGTCGGTGTCGGCAAAGGTGAGCTCAACGACCTTTTGGATGGTCAGGCTGTCGTCTGCGAGAAGGATCGTACCGCTCATGTGCTCTCCTGATCGCGCTTCCGGCTGTGTGAATCGTCCCGGACGGCACCGTGAATTCACGCTCGAATTTTCGTGTCGTCGGGGTTCATCGTTTCCTGCCCGAATACCAGACAAGTTGCCGATTTTCATGACTTTTCTACCACGAAGGCGCGGAATCTGTCAACGAAAGTCGAGCTCCGGAGGAGCCGCCACGCGGCCAGCCGGGAGGCGTGAATGAGACCGAGTCTGCCGGCGACGGCGCGCGCTTCCGCCCGTGGATCACCCGCGATTTCCTGGACCGCTCCGAGCTCCTTCATCGTGGCCGCGTCGAGGCTGGAACCCTCGAGCAGGGCGCGGCGCAGGAGCGACGGCCCGAGCGCTCGGTCGAGGCCGGCGGTTCCGCCCCAGCCGGTGACCAGGCCGCGATGCACGCCGGGATGGCTGAACGTGGCACTGGGCGAGGCGATGACGACGTCGCACGCCATCGTCAGATCGAAACCGCCCCCGGAACAGCTGCCGTGGACCGCGGCGACCACCGCGGCCGGGTGCGAAGCGAGGCGATCGACGACCGAACGCCCAAGCCCGGCATAGGGAATGCAACTGCGCCGGTCGAGGCCGGCGATCTCCCCGAGATGAGCGCCGGCGAGGAAGATCGTCGGGTGGGCCGAGGCGAGGACGAGGGGGAGCGGAGAGGGCGCTTCCCGGAGCTCGTCGAGGGTGGCGGCGATGTCACCGAGGACCCGCCGCGCCAGAACCGGTGATCCAAGGACAATCGTCGTGGATCGCTCATCGCAAATCAGGGATAGACTGCGCGACACCGGCATCAGCCTCCATGCTGGCGGTAGAAATCGAGGGCTCGCAGCGGCCGTTCGGCCTGGCTGCGAACCATGGCGTCGAGGCGGCGCACGGCCGATGCGGGTACTTCGAGGTCGAGGTCTGCGAGGGGCACCCGCCGACAGCCGATGATGAAGGCGAGCTCATCGGTCGTGGGGTCGCCTTCGAGGGTTTCAGGGGGCGGCATCAGCCCACCGAGGTGGAGCACCCAATACTGGACGTAGGCGATGACGCGGTCGGGATCGATCGAGTCGAGCAGAGCTGCGAGCGCCGAGGCGCCGAGGCGGTAACGGCGCGGCGCCGGTTCGTCCAACGGGCAGAAGGTCAGAAGGAGTTCGGCGACCACGGCGCCGGCGGTCGAAAGGCGGAAATCTCTCGCCAGCGGGTAGGACGAGGTCAGCAGATCGACGTGTTGAAAGGTGGCGAGCTCGGCCTGGGCCTTGCGGAAGAACGACATCCGGACCTCGGAGAGGATCTGGATCGATCCCGCAAGCGGGGATTTGCCGCCGCGGGCCGATCGCAGGACTCCGCGGACGACGCCGTGAGAGCGGGTGAGTGCCGCGACGATCAGGTGCCTTTCCTTGAAGGGAAGGTGATCGAGGATCAGGGCGTCGTCGTCGAAGACGGGCATGGTTTCATGGTATCGGAGTCGGGCGCCCACCGGGACGTTCTTGGGTTTCGGGAAGCCGGGGCAGGAACAGCGGCCGGGGCAGCGGCAGGAACAGCGGCTGCGGTCGGGGCAGGACCAGCGGCAGCGGCCGGAGCAGCGGCGGTCGCGGTGACGACCCCGGGCGCCCGAACCCTCGGACCCGCCGGCACTCAACTCCCCACGCGCCCCATGCTAATCTTTTGAAATGTCATCCTGGTTGAAAATCGTGCTGCTGGTTGGCGGAGTCGGGGCCTTTCTTCTGTTCACGCCGCCCGTGGATGTGGTGACCCAGAGCTGGTGGTCGTTGTTGCCACCCCTGGTCGCCATCACGCTGGCGCTGGCATACCGCGATGTCGTGCTGTCGCTCTTCGTCGGGGTCTGGCTGGGAGCGACGCTGCTCGCCAACGGCAACGCTGCGGCCGGCTTTCTCCGCGTCATCGACACATATGCCCGCGACGCCCTGACCGATTCCGACAAGATGAGCATCATCCTGTTCTCGATTCTGCTCGGCGGCATGGTCGGGGTCATGAGCCGGAGCGGCGGCACCCACGGGGTGGTCAAGGCCCTCGAACCCTACGCGACAACCCCGCGCCGCGCCCAGGTGGTGGCCTGGTTGATGGGGGTGGCGATCTTCTTCGACGACTACTCCAACACCCTGATCGTCGGCAACACCATGCGTCCGGTAACCGATCGCCACCACGTCAGCCGGGAAAAGCTGGCCTACCTGGTGGATTCCACCGCCGCGCCGGTGGCTTGCATCGCCCTGGTCTCGACCTGGATCGGCTATCAGGTCTCGCTGGTCGGAGATGCGCTCGAGAAAGCGGGTTCCGACCTCAACCCGTTCGCGGTCTTCCTGCGGTCGATTCCGTTCGCCTTCTACCCGATCTTCGCCCTGGTGGTCACCTTCACGATCGCGGTGTCGGGCCGCGACTGGGGGCCCATGCTCGCGGCCGAGCGGCGGGCCCGGGCCGGCGAGTTGATGGCGGCGACCTCGCAGCCGTTGGCCGACTACGAGAGCACCGGGCTGGCGCCGGACGACGACACGCCCAGGCGCTGGTGGAACGCTGCCGTGCCGGTGCTCCTGGTGATATTGACGACCTTTGCGGGTCTCTATGTGACCGGGCGGGAGAGCCTGCTGGCCGACGGCGCCGCGAGCTTTTCCATGAGCAGCATCATCGGCGCCTCCGACCCGTTCACGGTCCTGCTCTGGGCGAGCCTCGTCGGCCTGACCGCATCCATCGTCCTCGCCGTCGGCCACCGGGCCCTGACCGTCAGGCAGTCCCTCGAAGCCATGATCAACGGATTCAAGAGCATGCTGATGGCCTTCGTGGTGCTCACCCTCGCCTGGTCGCTCGGCCAGGTCTGCACCGATCTCGCGACCGCGGCCTACATCAAGGGTGCGGTCGGTCCCCACGTCCCGCCGGGTTTGCTCCCGGTGGCCATCTTCCTGGTGGCGGCAGCGGTTTCGTTCTCCACCGGGACCTCGTGGGGGACGATGGCGATTCTGACCCCTCTCGCCGTGCCGCTGATTCTCGCCGAGGCCCCGGGCGACACCATGATTCTGGAAGCGACGGTGGCCGCCATCCTCGGCGGGTCGGTCTTCGGCGACCACTGCTCGCCGATCTCGGACACCACGATTCTGTCGTCCATGGCGTCGAGCTGCGACCACGTCGATCACGTGCGAACCCAACTGCCGTACGCGCTGCTGGGGGCGGGGCTGGCGATCGTCATCGGATACCTGCCAGACGCCCTCGTCGAGGTCTCTCCCTGGATTCTCCTCGGCGTCGGTATCGTCGCCATCATTCTCTGGTCGAGGTTCGTCGCCGAACCGGTGGAGTAGGTTGGCACCTTTTCGCGGCGAAAGGAGAGCCAGGCACCGAGCCCGCGCAAGTGGAGGTTGACTGCCGGTGTGAGGGGAGTATTGTTCGCTGCCCCTGCCCCTGCCCCTGCCCCTGCCCCTGCCCCTGCCTACCGTCCCCGGGTTTCCGCCGCCAACTGGCGGGCGTAGAAGACGACCTCGGGGTCGTCGCCGGCGATCTTGATGGCGCTCGCGAGCCATCGTTTCGCTCCTTCGAGATTGCCCTCGGAGCGCTCGAGAAGCGAAAAGAGCAACAGCCGCTTGCCGGCGACCACGCGTTGCAGCTCGGGCCCCATCCCCGGGGGGAGATGCTCGATGCGGTCGATGGGCGAGCTGTAGGCCTCGACCAGGATCCGCGCGTTGGCCGGCCACAGACCCGGCCGGTAGGCGGCCGGGGCGAGGAACTCGAGGCGGGGGTGGAGATCGGTGGAGGCCTCGCCGCGGCCGACCCGTCGGCAGCCGGCGGGATCGAGCTGGAGGAGGGCGGCGATCTGAGCCGGCGACGCCAGGGCCGAGGTGGCGAGATCTTCGCGGAAGGCGTGCGCTTCGATCTGTCGCTGCCAGCGCCGCCAGTCGAGCTCGATGGGCCGGTCCGAGCCGAGCAGCATGGCGTGCCCGAGACCGAAGAGGACCCAGCTCTCGGGGAAGGCCTCCTGGAAGGTGGCGATGGCGCGGCGGAAGGCGTCGCCGGGCATGCGGTGGAGCGGCAGGTACTGGCAGACGATCCCGCCGGGGGCGAGTCGGCTCCGGGCGAGTGAGAAGAAGTCGAGGGAGTAGAGCGCCGCCGATCCGTAGAGCGGGTGGACGGGATCGCAGGTGATGACGTCCCACGGCCCCGGGTGGAGCAGGAGGTGGTTGCGGCCGTCGTTGGCATCGAGCTTCACCCGCGGGTCGCGGGCGACCCCGTGGTTGAGATCTTCGAACCGGTGAGCGGCGTCGACCACTCCGGCGACGATCTCGACCACGTCCACGGTGTCGACTCCCGGGGCGCCGGCGACGGTAGCCGTGGTGACCCCCGCGCCGAATCCGATGACGAGGACCCGCCGGGGATCGGGGTGGAGGAGGGTCGGAACGAGACCCAGCATCCGTGCGACCTTGAGCGCGTCGTAGCTCGCACCGATGACCGCGTTGTTGTCGACATACATCGAACGTGCGCCGGTCCGCCGGTGTTCGGTCACCACCACGGTCCCCGATGAAGTCTCGGTGTAGCTGAGGACCTCGACCCCCTCGGGATCCAACGCCATGGACGGCAGAGGAACCCGGCCGAACGAGGGAGACGCCGCCGAGGCGACGATGAGCGCGATGCAGGCCATCGCGGCGGATGATCTCGCGCGCCGGCTTGATCTGGATTTCGTTCCCGACTCGGCGGAAAGACCCAACACCACGAGGCCCGCCCCGAGAGCGGCCATCAGAAGCATGGAACGACCGAACCCTGCGCTCGGGAGGATCACCAGCCCGGCGACCGCCGCCCCGACGGCGGCGCCCACCGAATTGACGATACCCATCCGGCCGATGTTTCGGCCGCCGTCGCCGATGCTCGGCGTGGCGGCCTTGAGCAGCAACGGCCATGCGGCGCCGAAGAGAAGGGTCGCGGGGAGGACCAGGATGCCGCCCACGACCAGCGGCGGCGCGAGGACCCGCGGCCACCCGGTGTCGGGCCGGATGAGACGCACGAGGGTGGCGATCTCGGGCAGGAATGCGGCCTCGGCGACGAGCAGCGCCACGGCCCCGAGCTGGAGCTTCGACCAGGAGGTGAGGATCTTCGCGCGCCGAAGCAGCGGTGAGCCCGCCACGGCGCCCAACCCGAGCCCGGTGAGCGTGAGCGCGAGCAGGAGGGTGAAAGTGGCGGTCGAGTTGGCGAGCACCATTTTGAGCGCCCGGTGCCACAGGGTCTCCGCCCCGAGGACGAGGGCGCCGGAGCAGCCCGCCGCGGCCAGCAGGGTCCAGGCAGGTCTGATCGACGAATCCGTCACCGATCGTCGGTTGTCACCGCCCGTGGGCGAGACCCTGCCCGCGCCCAGGTGCGCGCCCAGAGCCGCGCCGGCGGCCGCCAGGTTGGCCGCCGCGGCGACCGCGATGGATCCGGGGATGCCCCAGGAGGGCAGCACGGCAAACCCGGCAAGCAGAACACCGGCAACCCCGCCGAGGGTGTTGGCGGCGTAGAGCCGGCCGATGCCGCCGTGCAGGCGATCCAGATCGGTGGCGTTCGCGCGCACCAGGATCGGATAGGTCGCGCCCATGAGGGTGGCGGGAACGATGAGAAGTCCGAGCGCGAAGACGAGGCGCGAGGCGACGAAGATCGGTTGGTCGGCCGAGGCCGCTTCCGGCAGCCAGTGAGCGGCGAGAGCCGGGAGGTGGGCCAGGAGGAGAGCGAGCACCGGGCCGAGACCGGCGAGGGCGGTTTCGATCACCGCGATGGCCAGCGCCGGGCGATGGAGCCGGTCGGCGGCACGGCCTCCGAACCAGCTGCCCAACCCGAGCCCGAGCATGAACGCGGTGAGAACCGCGGCGACCGCGTTGTGCGATCCGCCGAAGGTCAGAGCGAGCTGGCGCCCCCACTGGAGCTCGAGCACGAGCGCCGCGACCCCGGACGCAAACGCCGACAGGGTGAGGAGGGCGGGGGCGATGGATCTCGGCACCGGGGGAGTATATGCGGTCGCTCCCTTTCCCTCTCCCTATCCCTCCCCGGTATCCGTATCCGTATCCGAGTCCGCGTCCGCGTCCGCCTCCGATCCCGCATCCGTATCCGCGTCCGGATTTTCGATCGCTGCCCCGGCTTTCCGGGGCTCCGGCCTTCTGGGCCGCCTCCGGCGACCCAGCGTCGCACCATCGGCGTGGTCGCAAGAGAAAAGATTGAAGGGTGGCGTCCACGCCGATGGCGCGCCGGCGGCCTCATGTCGACGGGAACAGATGCACCGGGTCGTTCTCGCCGCGGGTTGCCCGGCGTCGGCATTGTGCGGTGCTTGTAGGGCTGCCGGGGGCTATTGCCTGCACAATGCCGCGCCCGGCACGCCCCGGTGAGGGCTCGGCCTTGGCTTCCCGGGGGTGCGGCCACGGACCCGTAGGCGGGAACGGGGCCCCTTTGTAGCGCCCACTTCCAAGTGGGCGTCGGCACCGATGATCGAAGGGGAGACGCCGACCTGAAGGCCGGTGCTACAAGGCGCTGCCGTCGGCATCGCGGCCGCGGTTGCGGGCTTGTCGGAGCCCCGGCCTTCTGAGTCGCGCCCGGCACGCCCCGGGGGAGGTCGGCACCTGGTTTCCGAGTTATTAGGAATGGTTCTAAATATCAGAATTGACAAGGTTTGCAGGACTGTCGATCATGCTTTGATCGATCGGTCCGGCATCGACCGGCCTGGAGGGGTTTGTATGCGACTCAGAATCGGTTTTGCTCTGGCGTTGATGGCGCTCGTCGGCGGTGCGGCTGCAGACGAATCATGGGTTGGTTTCACGAATGATCGGCCCTTTTCGGAAGCCCGAATCGAGGTCGGGAGGACCGGCGCGAACACCGTCGAGTTCGATCTCGTGATCCCCGGCGTGGCGGTTGAGAACGTCGCCACCGAAGCCGGTGCCTTCACCCGGTTGAACGTGCCCGGACTCGGCCAGATCGGCCGACCCGGCGAGCCGCTGCTGCCCGCCCTGCGACGATTCGTCGAAATTCCGCTCGGTGCAACCGCCGAAGTTTCGGCCACGGTCCTGGATCGCGCGACGGTGGATCTTGCCGCTGAGAACCTGGCATCGCTGCTCTATCCGGTCCAGCTTCCCATGCCCAAGTGCGCCTGCCCCGAGGCCGACGCGTGGCGGTTCAGCTTCCAGCCCAGCGCCTATCAGGGAGCGATCGATCGGGGCGCGCCCCGGATCTCGGGGCCCTTCACCCTGCGTGACCACCGCATGATCATGGTGACCGCTTCGCCGGCGGCCTACGACCCCGCCGCCGGAACCGTCGAGATCGCCACCAGGACACGGGTCACCGTGACGATCAGCGGCGGCGACGCCGCCGCCACCGCCCGCGTCAAGGAGCGGCTGTCGAGTCGCCAGTTCGACGCGTTCCTCGCGGACGCCGCTGTCAATCTGAACCTCACGGAGGCCGCCGCGTGGGCCTACCCTGATGACGCGCCGGTGGAGTTCCTGATCATCACGCCGCCGCAGTTCGTCACCGATCTGACGCCCTTCGTCGAGTGGAAGACGAGCACCGGCTACAACGTGGCGGTGGTGACGACCGATGTCACCGGCACCTCGACGACGGCGATCAAGAGCTACATCACCGGTCTTTACAACGGCCCGAACCCGCCGGTCTACATTCTCATGATCGGCGACTCTCCGACGCCGTTGGCGACCTGGTCGCAAACCCCGGGCGGTGGCGGCGGCACGGATCTTCCCTACGTCCAGATGGACGGCGATCTCTACCCCGATCTCATGATCGCCCGCTGGCCCATCGACGACTCGACCGAGCTGGCCAACATGCGCGACAAGATCCTCTTCTACGAGCAGCCGACCGCCGCCAACTCGGCGTGGCTCAACCGGGCGCTCTTCCTCGCCGGCGACGATTACATCCCCAACGGTGTGACAACCCATGAAGAAGTGATCGCGCAACTGATGCAGCCGGCGCCGAACAGTGCCGAGTGCGCGCTCTGGTACGGCGACACGCAGAACCCGACCACCCAGCAGCTGATCGACGACCTCAACAGCGGCCGTGGATGGGCGGTCTACTCGGCCCACTCCGGGCCGAGCGGGTGGTCCGGCGATCCGCCGCTCAGCAGCACCGACATGCCGAACTTCGGGAACTCGAACATGTACTCGATCGCCCACGGCCACTCCTGCTCCTCGAACGAGTGGTACAACTACGCCGACGTCTTCGGCGAGGCGGCGGTGACCCAGCCGTCGAAGGGCTTCGTATCCTACTGGGGCGGTTCGGCATCGACCTACTGGGACGAGGACGACTGGCTCGAGAAGGGCTTCTTCGACTCCATGTTCGACACCGACATGGCCGGCAATCTGATCACCCTCGACGGGCAGTACTCGAACATTGCGGCGTGCTACTCCGGTCTGACGGAGGTCACCCTGAGGGGCGGCAACGAGGAGTACTACTGGCGCTGCTACAACCTCAACGGCGACCCGACTCTCGACCCCTTCACCCGGGCGCCCATCGCCGTGACGGTGGGTGCGCCGCCGGTGGTACCCCCGGTTGCGGACACCTTCACAGTGACCGTGAGCGACGGTGCGATCGGACCGGTTGCCCTGGCCATGGTCGGCGTCACTCAGAACGGGACGCTCCTCGGCGCCGGCCTGACCGACGCCACCGGTACGGCGGCGTTTCCCATCGATGCACC
>JAHECW010000281.1 GCA_024641545.1 Acidobacteriota bacterium | reverse complement strand
GACGGTTCGAGATGGCGGACGGCGCGACCCTGTTTCTCGACGAGATCGCCAACGTCCCCTTCGATCAGCAAGCCAAGCTTCTGCGCACCCTGGAGACCGGCGAGCTCGAACGGGTGGGCAGCTCCAGGACATCGACGGTCGACGTCCGGATCCTGTCGGCGACGAACGCCGATCTCCGGGCCGAATCAGCGGCCGGGCGATTCCGGGAGGACCTCCTTTTCCGGCTCAACACTGTGGAGATCCGGCTGCCGCCGCTGCGGGATCGGCCCGAAGACATCCCACTGCTCGCCCACAACTTCTTCGGCCGCTTCTCCCAGAAGTACGGCAAGACCCTGACCGGTTTCGACCCGGCCGCCATGGCCGCCCTGCTGCGACACGACTGGCCGGGCAACGTCCGCGAGCTCACCCACGCGGTCGAGCGCGCGGTCCTCATGGCTGACGGCAGCACCGTACGGGCGGACCACCTCGGTCTCGGGTCAGAGCCCGGCGGCAGCGCTTCCTCGATCGAGGACATGAGCCTCGACGAGGTCGAGAAGATCCTCATCAAGAAGGCGCTCCGTCGCTTCGACGGCAACGTCAGCAAGGCGGCGGAAGCGCTCGGCCTGAGCCGCGGCGCGCTCTACCGGCGACTGGAAAAGCACGGGCTGTGAAACCGGCGCACCGCCGTCTCACCGTCGCGATCGCGGCATCGAGCCTGGTGCCGACCCTCCTCGCGGCGGTGATCCTGTGGCAGTCGGATCTCAGCCGGGCGCTCCGCCTCGGTTCGGTCGCAGGTCTGATCGTGGTCTGGGCGTCATCGGTGATCTACATTCGGGCTCGGTCGAGGTACCACCTGCGCACCCTTTCCAATCTCCTGGCCGCCCTCCGCGAGGGCGACTTTTCCTTCCGCGCCCGCGAGCAGTCCCGCAGCGACCCGTTCAGCGAGGTGATCACCGAGGTCAATCTCCTGGCGGACACGCTTCGGCGGCAGCGGGTGGACGATCTCGAAGCCACCGGGCTGGTGCGCGAGGTCATGGCCGAGATCGATGTCGCGGTCTTCGCCTTCGACCCCTCGCATCGGCTTCTCCAGGTCAACCCTGCCGGCGAAGCGCTCCTCGGCCGCGATCGTACGGTGCTCGGAGCGTCGGCGACCGAGCTCGGTCTCGAGGACTGCCTGTCGGGGGCCCCGGCGCGGACGGTGCAGCTCGTCATCGACGGCACCGGGTCACGCTGGGAGATGCGGCGCGGCGCCTTCCGGCAGCACGGCCGGCCGAACCAGCTGCTCGTCCTCTCCGATGTCAGCCGCGCCCTCCACGCCGAAGAGCTGGCGGCCTGGAAACGAATGATCAGGGTCATCGGCCACGAGCTCAACAACTCGCTGGCGCCGATCACGTCGTTGACCGGCAGCATGGAGCGCCTGGTCCGCCGCGATCCGCTTCCCGACGACTGGCAGAGCGACGTGGTGCGGGGGTTCGAGGTCATCGCATCCCGGGTCGAAGCGCTCAACCGGTTCATGACCGACTGCTCGAGACTCGCCAAAATCCCGGAACCGACTCTTTCGCCCGTCGATGTCGGCACCTGTGTCCGCCGCGTGGCCGCTCTGGAGCAACGGCACCCGGTCAGGATCGTGGAAGGCACCGAAAGCACGGTGCCGGCGGACCAGGATCAACTCGAGCAGGTGCTGATCAACCTGGTACGCAATGCCGTCGAGGCGAGCGCGGAGACCACCGCCGCGGTGGAGGTCAGCTGGGTCGCGAACGGGCGCTGGCTCGAGATCACGATCCGTGACGAGGGCTCCGGCCTTGCGAACCCCGAGAATCTCTTCGTCCCGTTCTTCACGACCAAGGCAAAGGGTTCCGGAATCGGGCTCTTTCTCTGCCGCCACATCGCCGAGGCCCACGGCGGTTCGGTGCTGGTGAGGAATCGAAACGAACACCCGGGTTGCGAGGCCGTTCTCAGGCTGCCTTCGGTTGCCACCTGATCTTCAGTCCCGCGTCCCACCGAAACTGTCATTCGATTTGCAACCATGAGGCCTCGAGCGGAATCTGACCTTTGACCCCGAAATCGATGCCCGGAAACGGACATCGGATTCCGAAAATGGACAAATGCTGCCGTTACGTGAAGATCCTCACCGAACCCGCCGTGGCATGACTTTTGCTTTCTGGGTCGGAGGTGGCGTGCCCGGTAATCGCACCGTGTTGTTCGAGCCATGGCAGAGAAGACCGGCGACGGAGGTGGCAACGTGACTGACCTTGGATTGGACATTCGTTACGGCATCCGAGGACTCTGTCGGACGCCGGGGTTCACGCTGGTGGTCCTGATGACACTGGCTCTCGGCATCGGAGCCGCCACCGCCATGTTCTCGGTCGTGGACTCCGCCCTGAGGCGGTCCCTGCCATTCAATGAGGTCGAGCGCCTGGTTTTCGGACGGGCGACGTTCAGCGGGATCGTGAATCCGTGGGTCTCATTTCCCGACTACATGGACTACCGCGACCAGAGCACAACCCTGGAGTCACTCACCGCCATCAACGGCTCTTCTCGGCTGGTGACCATCACAGGCGCGGGTGAACCCGAGCAGGCGCTCGTTACCGACGCCACCGGCAACCTCTTCGCCACGCTGGGGGTGGTCCCTTACCTCGGCCGTTCGTACACCCTCGAAGAGCTTCCGGAGGGCGGAGGCGGCGAGGTGGTCATCAGCCACCCCTTCTGGCAGCACTGGTTCGGAGGCTCTCCCGATGTCTTGGGAACCAGTCTCTCCGTGAACGGGAACCCGCTGACGGTTGTCGGGGTCTTGCCCGCAGGCTTCCGCTTCTACTCGGACTCGGATCTATGGATCCCGCCGTGGCCGGGGAACAGCGATCCCAACACCCGCCGATTCCACAACTGGCTCCTGGTCGGGCGGTTGGCGCCCAACGCCACCTTGGAAGAAGTTCAGTCGGAGGCCGACGTCATCTCGGCTCGGCTCGAGCGGATGTACCCCGACTCAAACACGAACAAGGCACTCCAGATCGACGACCTTCGAGCAGCAATGGTGGAAGAGTACCGACAGTCTCTGTTCGTGCTCGCTGGAACCATCGTCTTTGTCCTCCTCATCGCGTGCGGAAACGTGGCCAACCTGCTCTTGGCTCGAGGATCCGCCCGCACCTCGGAGCTGGCCGTCCGTTCCGCGCTGGGGGCGACACGCCCCCGCCTCACGCGCCAGCTCCTGGTGGAGTGCCTCATCTTGGCCGTGGCGGCCGGCGGTATCGGGGTCGTGATGGCGGTGTGGCTTCAGAAGCTGATCTTGGGCTTTGTCGCAATGGATCGACTGGGGATTGGAAAGATCGGACTCTCCTCAACCATGCTCGGTGCCGCCCTGGCTCTATCGCTGGTGACCGTTCTCCTCTTCGGCCTTTTCCCCTCCCTCGCGGTAGCGAGGGCGAATCCCGCCGAGCAGCTCAGAAAGGGGGACCGGAGGTCCACTTCAGGAGAAGGAACCCGCTACCGAAACGGACTCGTGGTTCTCCAGGTCGCGCTTTCCGTTGTCCTCCTGGTGGGATCCGGGCTTCTTTTTCGGAGCTTTGCCAGAGTGCGCGGGATCGACCCCGGCTTCCGAGTCAAGAACCTTCTCACGGCCACGGTTTCTCTCCCTGCCGACAAGTACCACGACGATGGCCTCCGGATCCAGTTCTTCCAGAGCCTGCGGGAGTCCATTGAAGGACTTCACGGCGTGGAGACCGTGGGAATGATCACTCATCTGCCGATCCTCCAACCGGGCGGGGATGTGGCCATCTGGGCGCCGGAGAGGCCTCCTGAAGCGAACAGCGTCGCAGTCTGGGCTTACCGGCGGTGTATCCTGCCCGGATACTTCGCGGCCATGAAGATCCCCCTCGTGGAAGGGCGGGTCCTGGAGGCGAGCGACACGGCGGGGTCCGCCCCCGTCGTTGTGCTGAGCCGGGCCGCCGCCGACACCATTTTCCCGGAGGAAAGTGCTCTCGGGCGTCAGGTGGCCGTGGATATGGGCGGCGAGGAGCCGGAGCTCTTCGAAGTCGTGGGAGTGGTGGAGAATCACCGAATCTCATCGATGACGGGGCCGC